>JBOHQB010000084.1:0-27704 GCA_050731995.1 Candidatus Rokuibacteriota bacterium | reverse complement strand
GTCGAGGCCGAGATCGCGTTCGTGATGCGGCGCGACCTCGCCGGGCCCGGCGTCACGGCGGCCCACGCCGCGGCCGCTGTCGAGGGCGCGACGCCGGCGCTGGAGCTGATCGACCGGCGCTACACGGGCAAGCCCACCGGCACGGACATCATCGCCGAAGGGGTCTACGCCAACGCGATCGTGCTGGGCGGCGCGCTCACGCCGGTCCAGGGGCTCGACCTGGCGCTCGAGGGGCTCGTGTTCGAGCAGTCGGGTGTCGTCGTCGCGACCAGCACGGCTGCCGAGGTGATGGGCAACCCGCTGAACTCGCTCGCCTGGATCGCCAACCACCTGGGACGCCGCGGCCTCGGCTTGCGTGCCGGCGACGTCACGATGACCGGCTCGGTCTCCAAGGTCCTCACGCCGAAGGCGGGCGACACGGTCCGGGCCGCCTGCACGCGTCTGGGCGCGGTCGCCGTCCGCTTCGTCTGAGCCGCGGGTGCGTCTCCGGGACTCGGCGGTCGTCATCACCGGTGCGGGCGGCGGCATCGGTGGGGCGGTGGCCCGCGTCTTCGCCCAGGAGGGCGCGGCGCTCGTCCTCGCCGACGTCGGTGACACGGTCGAGGCGGCCGCGGCGGCGGTGCGTGCCGCGGGGGCGCGCGCCGTCGCGCAGCGCGCGGACGTCCTCGAGAGTCGCGACATGGAGGCGCTCGCCGCGCGCGCGGTCGGGGAGTTCGGGCGCCTCGACGTCCTCGTGACGTGCGCGGGGCTCGGGACGAGCGGCCTCCTCACCGAGCAGGACGAGGCCGCCTGGACACGGGTCGTGGACGTCAATCTCAACGGCACGTACCGGGCGATCCGCGCCGTGCTGCCGCGCATGCTCGAACGCGGTGCCGGCCGCATCGTCACGATCGCCTCCATCCTCGGCCGGGTGGGCGGCTTCGGCTACGTGACCGCGTACGCGGCCTCGAAGCACGGCGTGATCGGCCTCACGCGCGCGCTCGCGGCCGAGCTGGGGTCGCAGGGCTACCCGGGGATCACGGTGAACGCGATCTGCCCCGGATACGTGCGGGCCGGCATGGGGATCGCGATGCAGTCCACCAAGGCCGGACCGATGTCGGGGACCGAGATCTTCGACCGGTGGTACAAGCGCCTGGTCCCGCAGCGGCGCATGATCGAGGCGGAGGAGATCGGGCACGCCGCGGTCTTCCTCGCCTGTCCCGAGGCGGCCGGCATCACCGGCCAGGCGGTGAACGTCGACGGCGGTTTCGTGATGAGTTGAGTGAGGCCTTGAGAGCCGAGGCGGTGCCTCCGACGAGGCGAGCCTGAGTGTGGCAGTGCAAGCCGAGGCGGTGCCTCCGACGTGGCGAGCCGGAGTGTGGCAGTGCAAGCCGAGGCGGTGCCTCCGACGAGGCGAGCCTGAGTGTGGCAGTTCAAGCCGAGGCGGTGCGTCCGACGAGGCGAGCCTGAGTGAGGAGGCGCGCATGAGCACTGTGCTGTACGAGGTGAAGGACCGGATCGCCACGATCACGCTCAACCGTCCCGAGGCGATGAACTCGATCGACCCCGAGACGCAGCACACGCTGGTGGAGGCCTGGACGCGCTTCCGCGACGATTCCGACGCGTGGGTCGCGATCCTCACGGGCGCCGGCGACAAGGCGTTCAGCGCCGGCGCCGACCTCAAGAAGCTCATCCCGGCGGTGTTCGCGCGCGCCGGCGGGGGCGCGCACAACACGCTCGGCCTCGGCGGCATCACGCGCGGGCTCGAGATCTGGAAGCCGATGATCGCGGCGATCAACGGGCACTGCCTCGCCGGGGGGCTCGAGCAGGCGCTCGCGTGCGACCTCCGCCTCGCGAGCCCCAACGCCACGTTCGGGCTCACGGAGGTCCGCTGGGCCATCATGCCCGGCGCGGGCGGCACGCAGCGGCTGCCCCGCGCGGTGCCGCTGGCCAAGGCGCTCGAGATGATCCTGATGGCGAAGCCGATCACCGCCGAGGAAGCCCTGCGATACGGGCTGGTCAACGCGGTCGTGCCGCTGCCGGAGCTCATAGCGACCGCGCGTCAGTGGGCGACGAAGATCTGCGAGTGCGGCCCGCTCGCCGTGCGCGCCGCGAAGGAAGCGGTGCTCCGCGGTCTCTCGCTGCCGCTCGCGGACGGGCTCCGGCTCGAGGCGTTCCTTTCCGGCACGCTGCGGGGCACCGAGGACGCGGTCGAGGGGCCGAAGGCGTTCGCCGAAAAGCGCAAGCCGGACTTCAAGGCTCGGTAGACGCGATGACGTTCGCGGAGCTCACCACGCGCACGCGCGAGCGGCTGGCGGCGCGCCCGCGGCGCGTGGTGCCGGACGGTCCGCTCGTTCGCGCGGCGGTGCTCGTGCCGATCGTCGACCGCGGCGAGCCGTGCCTCGTCTTCACCAGGCGAACCGAGCTCGTCGCTTCGCACAAGGGGCAGGTCTCCTTTCCGGGCGGACGCGTGGAGGGCGGCGACGCGGGGCTGCTCGAGGCCGCGCTGCGCGAGAGCGAGGAAGAGATCGGGCTGCCGGCGGGCGCGGTCGAGCCGCTCGGAGCCCTCGACGACACCGAGACGTTCGCCACGCAATACGTGATCACGCCGTGGGTCGGCGCCGTGCACGGACCCGTGGCCTGGCGGCCCGACGGCGGGGAGATCGAGAGGGTCTTCGAGGTGCCGCTGGCGGCGCTGGCGGATCCCCGGACGTTCCGCGTCGAGCACCGGACGCGGGACGGCGTCACGCGGCCGGTCTATTTCTACGAGTGGAGGGGCGAGACGATCTGGGGAGCGACGGCGCGGATCGTGAAGGACTATCTCGACGTCGTGATCGCGCCGTGACCGGGTGGGAGACGCTGCTCACGTCGGTCGAGGACGGCGTCGCGCGCGTCACGCTGAACCGGCCCGAGGTACGTAACGCGCTGTCGCGCACGCTGCTCGACGAGCTCGGCCGGGCGCTGGAAGCCCTCGAGGCCGATCCCGCCGCGCGCGTCGTCGTCCTGTCGGGCGCGGGCGACAGGGCCTTCTGCGCCGGCGCCGACCTCAAGGGCGTGGGGGACCGCGGCACGACGCTCCAGGCGCGCGAGTCCTCCGGCGGTCTCGTGCGGATCCTGACCGCGATCACCACGATGCGCAAGCCGGTGATCGCCCAGGTCCACGGGTACGCGCTCGCGGGCGGCTGCGGACTGGCGGCGGGCTGCGATCTCGTCGTCGCCTCTGACGACGCGGTGTTCGGCCTGCCCGAGATCAAGGTGGGATTGCTGCCGCTCATGGTGATGGCGCCGATCCTGAGATCGGTGGGGCGGAAGCGCGGGCTGCTCATGGTCCTCTCGGGCGAGAACGTGACCGCGCGCGAGGCCTTCGAGATGGGTCTGGTGAGCCGCGTGGTCGTGCGCGCCGACCTCGCGCGCGAGACCACCGCGCTGGCCCGTCGGCTTGCCGGCTTCAGTCCCACCGCGCTCGGCGTCGCGAAGGAGGCCTTCTACACGATCCAGGACATGGAGTACGGCAAGTCCCTCCACTACCTGCGCGAGCTGATCACGCTCGTCGCCATGTCGGACGACGCGCGGGAGGGCATCGCCGCGTTCTTCGAGAAGCGCCCGCCGCGCTGGACAGGCACCTAGCCCGGTCCGTCCCGGGACTAGCCGAGCGGAAGCGTGACCACCATCGTCGTGCCGAGCCCCGGCTTGCTGTCGGCCTGGATGCGGCCGCCGTGGCGCTTGACGATGCCCTGGCTCACCGAGAGCCCGAGACCAGTGCCGGCCCCCTCGGGCTTCGTCGTGTAGAACGGCTCGAAGATCTTCGTCAGCCGATCGGGCGGAATACCGACACCCGTGTCGATCAGCGACACCGCGAGAACCGGCCGTCCCTCGTCGTCCTCGCGCGACTCGGTCTGGATCAGGAGCGTGCCGCCGTCCGGCATCGCGTCCACGGCATTGGCGACGAGGTTCACGAAGACCTGTGTCAGCTGGTCCCGATCGGCGGGCACCAGGGGCAGCGTGGGGTCGTACACCCGCTGGACGTCCACGCCGGCGACCGTCACCCTCGCGTGCAGCAGGTCGATCGCGCGGTCAAGCAGCGGAGAGATGGCGACGGGCTCGCGCCGAGACTCGCGGCGGCGGGCGAAATCGAGGAGGTCGCGGACGATGCGGCCGGCGCGATTCGCCTCCGTGACGATCGCGTCGGCGCGCTCGGCCTCGAACGAGCCCTCGGCGGCGCGCTTCAACAGGAGTCCGCTGTTGCCGAGGATCACCATGAGCGGGTTGTTGATCTCGTGGGCCACCGAGGCGGCGAGCTCGCCGATCGCCGCGAGCTTGGCCGACTGGACCAGCTGCTCCTGGGTGCGCCGCAGCTCGTCCATCTGCGCCTTGAGGTCCTCGTAGAGGCTTGAGTTCGCGAGCGCGATCGCGGCCTGCCCGATCAGCATCTCGAGGAGCTCGATCTCGCCCGAGTCGAAGATCTCGCCGGAGAGCTTCTCGCCGAGCGCCAGCACCGCCCGCAGCTCGCCGTTCATGACGAGCGGCACGAGTAGCGCCACGCGCTCGTGCTCGAGGCGCTGCAACGCCGCGCGCATCCGCGCGTACGCCGGGGCCTGGAAGCCGGCGTCCTCGACGATGAGCGTGCGTCGCGTCATCCGGAGCCAGAGCGCAACGGCCTCGTGGATCGGCGGCTCCGGCGACGTCTCCCGGTCGACCGTGGCCGCGTCGAACCAGCCGACGAACGTGTCCGTCGCCTCGTCGTGGAGGTAGAGGATCGCGTGGGTCACGGGAATCCGCGCGACGAGGCCCTCGGTGAGGGACGTCCCGAGGCGCGGGACGTCCAGGAGCGAGGACATCTCCTTGCTCAGCGCGACGAGGGCGTCGCTCACGCCGCGGCGCCGCCAGAACATGATGCGCTCGAGCCCGGTCTCGAGCCGCCGCAGGAGCGGCAGCGCGATCGTGAGCATGCCGAACAGCAGCAGGGCGTCGCGCGCGAAGTCGGCGGCATCGCCCGGCCCGCCGGGCGCGCCCGGGCGGGTCGCGAAGAGCTGCTCCACAGCCCACAGGCCGACGGCCAGGACCGGGGCCAGCGCGACCGACGCGAGGAGGTAGAGCACGGAGCGCTTCATGAGGGCGCTGACGTCCACGAGCCGGTAGCGGACGATCGCGACGCCGAGCGCCAGCCCAAAGACGGCGTTGGCCGGGATGCCGAGCGGGTAGAGCCCCTCCCAGCCGAGCGTGAACCGGGCGAAGTCGACGAGCCCGCCCGCCACGGAGACGCTGCCCCCGAGGATGACGAGCAGCGTGCGGTTACGCTTGAAGCTCGACGTGAGGGAGCGGTGGGCGCGGACCAGAAGCACGAGGCCCAGCACGAGGTAGATCTGGAAGTACGCGACGAACGCGCCGTAGAGCGGTCCGCTCCTCGGGGCCCAGCCCCAGACGGTCTCGCGGACGCCGGTGAGGAAGAGCGGGGTCGGGCTCAGCGCGAGGAAGACGACGCAGAGCGCCCACGCCGCCGTCAGGTCGGTGCGGCGCCGCGGCCTGTCGAGGAAGGCGAGGACGTAGTGGTAGAAGAGCGCGGGAATCGGGATGACGCCGAGGTGCAGGAATTGCTCCCACGCGACCGCGTGCGCCGGATCCGTCGTCCAGCGCAGGCCGAGCACGCCGAGGTTCCAGACCGCGAGCGCGGCGGCGAGCCAGGCGAAGACGAGGTTGCGGTGGCTCTTCCGGGCCGGCAGCAGGGCGCTGCCCAGGAGAACGAGGTTCAGCCCCAGCGCCGCGAGGGGCAGGAGCTTATGCGCGAGCATCCAGCCGTGGCGGCCAGAACCCCATGTACGGATATGACTCGCGCGCGCGTTGTGCGCGCAGCTCGTCCTCGAGGATACCGAAGACGAGAATATCCCACTGGCGGCCGTCCCAGTGACGGGTCTGGCGGAGCACGCCCTCTTCGCGGAAGCCGTTGCGCCGCAGGGCGTTGGCGCTCAGCACGTTATAGCCGTAGACCTTGGCCTCGATTCGGGTGAGCTCGAGCGCGTCCATCGCGTACGCGAGCAGCAAACGCGAGGCTTCCACGCCCCAGCCGGCGCGCGCCGAGCGGTGATCGGCCACGGCGGTCTCGAGGAACGCGAAGCGCTCGGCGAGGTTGATTCCGTAGAGACGCACGAAGCCGACGGGCGCCGCCTCCGAGTCACGCGGCTGGATCAGCAGCGTGAGCGCCGTGGGATCGTACATCACGTGGGCGACGACGTCGGGGTGGTACGGCCCCAGGTGGCGGCAGAGGTAGAGCAGATGACTGCCGACCATCTCGTCGAGCGTCGCGTCGGCCGCCCAGCGCTCGAAGAGACCCAGATCCTCCCAGCGCGGCTGGCGAAGGCCGATGCGTCGCGCCGTCGCGATGAAGCGAGGGGCGTCGGGGGGGTCGCCGCCGCGGCTCATCAGCGCCGGGACCGAGAGCGCGGGGAGGTCGAGCGGCACGTCGTCGAGGAGGCCGGAGTTGAGCAGCGAGCGGTGGACCGCGGCGCTCGGCTGGACCAGAACCCTACACCCCAGCGCGTCGGCGCGCCGCACGGCCTGGAGCAGGGCGGCGAGACCCACGACATCCACCGCCCGGACGTCCTCGAGATTCAGCGTGAGCGTGGCCGGGGAGGCGGCGAGGCGCTCGGCGATCTGGGCGCAAACGTGGCCGGCGGTCTCACCCGTCAAGGGATCCGGTACTCGGGTCGAAGTCTCGATCGCGTGCAGGGCTGTCGCCATGGCCAGGCGCCTTGCAATTCTGCAAACGAAGAACCAACGTCCTCGAGCTCGACCACTGCATTGTCCACATAGACTAACTCATTGATTTACAAAGACCTCACGATTTGGTCGGTCCCAGGTTATCCACAGACAGGCACCTTGCCGGCAAGACAATCTGCCCACCAGGAGACAGACGGACACCCCGGAACCTGACGGTGATCAGGCGATTGGTCAGACCGACCGCGTCAGGGGGACCAGAGATAGAGGAACTTGGGCCCGGTCCCGATCAGCGCCGAGAGCTGCGCGACCGTCGCGTCGAGCCCTCCGCCGCTCTCGCTCCGCGCGTAGTAGGTCGCCCGGTACTCGCGCGGCCGGTGATAGACGATCACGCGCGCCGCATCGATCCCGGCGGCGCGGCGCGCGACCTCCAGCGCGTCCGGCATGTAGCCGACACGGTCCACGAGTCGGAGCGACCGCGCCTGCTCGGCCGAGTAGATGCGGCCGTCCGCGAGCCCGCGCGCCGTGTCGAGCGGGATCTTTCGACGCTCCGCGACCTTCGCGACGAACTGACGATGGAGGTCGTCGATCACCGACTGGAAGATCTTGCGTTCCTCGTCGGTCAGGGCGCGGAACGGGCTGCCCATGTCCTTGCGTTCTCCGGACTTGATCGCGGCGGCCGACAGGCCGACCTTCTCCATCAGCCCCTCGGCGTTGAGCGTGAGCATGAGCACGCCGATCGAGCCGGTCACGGTGGTCGGGTGGGCCACGATCTGATCCGCGGCCAGCGCGACGTAGTAGCCGCCGGAGGCGGCGACGTCCATCATGATCGCGATGACGGGAACGCGGCTCGTCAGCCTGAACTGGTCGAGCTCGCGGAACAGGATGTCCGACGCCGTGACCGTGCCGCCCGGACTGTTGATCCGCACGACGACCGCCTTCACCTGACGGTCGGCGGCCGCCTTCTTCAGCTCCTCGCGCACGCGCACGAGCATCCCAACGCGCGGCGGCGCCGCCCCGAGCTGGAGCGGGCTCGCCGGCGGCTCGTCGGCGAGGAAGCCGTGGACGTCCATCAGGAGGATCTTCGCGTTGCCCTCGCCCTCGACGGTCTCTTCGACGAGCGGGCGGAGGCGCGGCGTGAGATCGATCGAGATCACTGAGCAGCCCGCGACGGATAGAGTCAGCAGGGTGAGCGCGACGGCGAGCCTGTGACGGGAGTGCGACGCCGCAGGCCGTTCGACGGCCGAGGCGAGCCTGTGACTGGCGCGCATGGCGCAAGTATACTCGGCGGGGTGAGCCTCTCGGTCGCCGACGTCCGCGACGCCGCGCGGTCTCTGGCGGGTCGGATCCACCGAACCCCCGTCGTGCGCTGCCAGTCCTTCGACGACGCGACGGGACTCCGCGTCTTCTTCAAGTGCGAGAACCTCCAGCGGGCCGGGTCCTTCAAGATCCGCGGCGCGCTGAACAAGCTGCTGACGCTCGGCGAGACCGAGCGGCGCCGCGGCGTCGTCGCGTTCTCGTCGGGCAATCATGCGCAGGGCGTCGCCCTCGCCGCGCGCATGACCGGCACCACGGCCGTGATCTGCATGCCGTCGGACGCGCCGCGCCTCAAGCTCGAGGCGACACGCGGCTACGGTGCGGACGTGGTCTCCTACGACCGCCAGAAGGACGACCGTGAGGCCCTCGGGCGCCGGATCGCGCAGGAGACCGGTCGCGTGCTGGTGCCGCCGTACGACGATCCGGCGATCATGGCGGGGCAGGGAACTGTGGCGCTCGAGCTCTGCGAGGACGCGCCGGGTCTCGCGGCGCTGCTGACACCGGTCGGCGGCGGCGGTCTCATGGCGGGCTGCGCCACCGCGGCGTCGAGCCTGGTGCCCGGCATCCGGATCTTCGGGGTCGAGGCCGACACGGCGAACGACACGCTGCTCTCGCTCCGCAAGGGCGAGCGGGTGACGATCCCGCCTCCGCCGACGATCGCCGACGGCATCCGCGTGACGACGCCGGGCGCGCTGACGTTCCCGATCCTACGGGAGAAGCTCACCGACGTGCTCCTCGTCAGCGATGATGAGATACGCGCCGCCGTCCGCTTCCTGCACGAGCGCGCGCGCCTGGTCGTCGAGCCGACGGGCGCCGTCGCCGCCGCCGCGGTGCTCGCCGGACGCGTGCCCGTGGCCCCGGGCGCGCGCGTGGGCGTCGTCCTCTCCGGCGGCAACGTCGATCCCGATCTGCTCCTCGACATCCTCCGGGGCTGACCGCAGCCGGCTCGCGGGCGGGGCGGGGGGCCGGCCCGGAAATCCGCGAGTAGACCCTGCGCGTTGGCAAGATGAGCCACGGGCACCTTCGACGACGGTAGGGCCAACGGATTTCCTCGGCCGACCCCCCGCCCCGACCGCGAGCCGGCTGCGAATCAGCGGCGGTGGAAGGCGGGGACGATCTCGTCGGCGAGGCGCGCGAGCTGGTCGAGCATCCTCTCGGGCGCGCACATCGGACGCAGGATGAACTTGCTGCCGCCTCCCGCCACGTACTCCTCGAGCCGCTCGCGGAGGAGGTCCGGGGGGCCGAAGGCGGTGCAGCGCGCGAGCGTGGCGTCGTCCACCCGGCCACGCGGCACGAAGGGCATCGCCGCGGCGCGGGCCGCGGCCGGGTCGTCGTCGAGGTGGAAGTAGCAGAGCGCGCCGAAGTGGTCGTCGGGCACCTCGCGCCCGACCTCGGCGGCGAACGCCTGGGTCTTCTGCACGCCGATCCGGAACGCGTCGGGCGGAACGAACGACGGGATCCAGCCGTCGCCGAGGCGACCGGCGCGCCGCATCGCGGCCTCGCTGTTGCCGCCGATCCACACGGGCATCGGCTGCTGGACCGGCTTCGGCAGCACGGTGATCCGGTCGAGGCGCCAGAACTCGCCGGCGAACGTCACCTCGTTCTCGGCCCACAGAAGACGCATGATGCGGATCGCCTCGTCGGTGCGCCGCCCCCGCTCCTTGAACGGCACGCCCGCCGCCAGGAACTCCCGCTCCTGCTCGACGCCGATGCCGAACGCCGGCAGCATGCGCCCGCCCGAGAGATAGTCGATCATCGCGATCTCGCGCGCGGCGATCGCGGGAGCGCGGAACGGCGTGATGAACACCGAGGGGCCGAACTTGAGCCGTGTCGTCCGCGCCGCGACGGCGGCCAGCGTCGTCATCGGCTCGGGGACGGGCAGGGGCGAGGAGAGACGCTCTGAGAACCAGAGCGAGTCGAGCTCGCTCTTCTCGCAGAGGTCCACGAAGCGCCAGAAGAAGTCGCGCCCGTCGGGGCCCGCCGGCCACGGCCCCGGCATCACGCCGATCCGGTACTTGATCCGCATCGCCAGGGACTCTAGCATGCGTTGACAGAGTTTCGGCCCCGCCCGTAGAATGAACGGCGGTTCAGTCAGACGATGCGCGATCCCGACAAGCCGCAGCAGATCATCGACGCCGCGGTCCGCGTTTTCGCGCGGACCGGCTACTACAACTCGCGCGTCTCGGACATCGCGCGCGAGGCCGGCATCGCCTCCGGCACGATCTACCTCTATTTCAAGACCAAGGACGAGATCCTCGTCACGCTCTTCCGCGAGAAGATGGCGCAGTGGGTCGCGAACGCGCGGAAGCAGATCGCCTCGGAGCCCGACGCCGTGGCGAAGATCCGCCGCATCGTGCGGCTGCACCTCGAGACGCTGGAGGAGAGCCCCGCGCTCGCCGAGGTCCTCCAGGTGGAGCTGCGCCAGGGGCACAAGTTCTTCCGCGGCGCCTCCGCGCACGAGGTGTCGGCCTACTTCGACCTGATCGGCTCGGTGCTCGAGGAGGGCGTCGCCGCGGGCCGCCTCCGTTCCGACCTGCCGGTGAAGGTCGCCACCAAGGTTCTCTTCGGCGCCATGGACCAGGTAGCGACCTCCTGGGTGCTCGGTAAGCGGGGCTACAGCCTGACCGATTCGGCCGCGCCCGTGGCGGCCATGTTCCTCAAAGGAGTGACGCGCGATGGGGTATGAGACGCTGCAGTTCGTCCGCGAGGAGTCGTACGCCGTCGTCACCCTCAACCGGCCCCCGGCCAATGCCATCAGCGAGCCGCTGATGCACGAGCTGAACGCCGCGCTGACGTCGGTGCAGACCGACGACACGGTGCGCTCGGTCATCGTCACCGGCGCGGGCGACAGGATCTTTTGCGGCGGCGCCGATCTCGGCTCCGCGTTCTCCGGTGGCGACGTCGACGGGTTCATCCGCTTCGGCAACAGCGTGATGCGCAAGATCGAGCGCTTTCCGAAGCCCGTCATCGCCGCGATCAACGGTCACGCGATGGGCGGCGGGATGGAGATCGCGATGGCCTGCCACTTCCGGCTGCTCAAGGAGACGGCCCGGATGGGCCAGACCGAGTCGAACCTGGGCATCATCCCCGGCTACGGCGGCACGCAGCGGCTGCCGCGCCTGATCGGGCGGACGAAGGCGCTGGAGTTCCTGATTCTCGGCACGCAGATTCCGGCGCCGGAGTGCCTGGCGCTCGGCCTCGTCAACCGGCTGTGCAAAGAGGGCGAGACGCTGAACGACGCGAAGGCGCTCGCGCGTCAGCTCGGCAAGCGCGCGCCGCTCGCCACGGCGGCGATCATCACGGCGGTGGACGAGGGACTGGAGTCGCCGATGGCGCGCTCGATCGATGTGGAGATCGACGCCTTCCTGCCGACGCTTCGTAGCGAGGACGCCGCCGAGGGTATCCAGGCCTTCTTCGCCAAGCGCGAGGCCCAGTTCAAGGGCCGGTAGATGGATCTGGGAATCGCGGGCCGGGTCGCGCTCGTCACGGGGGGCGCGCGGAGCCTCGGCAAGGCCGACGCGCTCCTGCTGGCCGCGGAGGGGTGCCGAGTGGCGATCGTGGACCTCAACGCCGAAGGCGCCGAGGAGGCGGCCAAGGAGATCGACGCGCAGGGCGGGACGGCCCGCGGCTACGAGTGCGACATCCGCGACACGGCGCGCGTCCAGGACGTGCTCGCCCGGATCGAGCGCGACCTGGGCGCGGTGGACATTTGCGTGAACAACGCCGGGATGATCTACACGGTGGGTCAGCTCAAGGACCTGCGCGACGAGGACTGGGAGCTCAACCTGGGCGTCAACCTGACCGGGACGATGAAGGTGACGCGGGCGGTCTTTCCCGGCATGCGCGAGCGGCGTTGGGGCCGGATCGTCTGCATGGCCTCGATCGCCGGGCTCATGGGCGGCTTCGGCCAGACCGCGTACGCGACGACCAAGATCGGCGTGGTGGGCTTCGCCAAGTCGGTGGCGCTCGAGGGCGCGCGCTATGGCGTGACGTGCAACGCCGTCGCCCCGGGTATCGTCGCGCCGAACGCGCAGCTGAGCCCGCTCTACGAGCGGATGGTCAAGCGCGTCGCGATGCAGAAGGAGGGGGAGCCCGAGGACGTGGCCGCCGCCGTCGCGTTCCTCTGCTCCGAACGCGCGCGCTACATCACGGGCGCCGTGCTCACGGTGACGGGTGGAATGGACCTCTTTACATTCTGACGGCCGAACGTGGTCGTACGAGCCGAGACGCGGCCGAGCTGCCCGCAGTGCGAGGTGAGTGCCGCTCAGGGCACGAGCCGAGCGCTGAAATGGTTCGAGGGGCACGAGCGCGGCGAGGCGAGCCTGTAACAAGGAGGACAGCGGATGCCGACAGTGAAAGAGACGTTCGACGCGATGGCGGGCCGATTCCGGGCCGACAAGGCGGCGGGGGCCAACGCGGTGATCCAGTACGACGTCGGCGGCGACGGCGGGGGGACCTGGCACGCGGTGATCAAGGATGGCACGTGCACCGTCCTGAGCGGCGCCGCGCCGAGCCCCAACCTCACGCTGTCGATCTCCGGTCAGGACTGGCTCGACATGCTATCGGGCAAGCAGTCGGGCCAGATGCTGTTCATGTCCGGCAAGCTGAAGGTGAAGGGCGACATGGGGCTGGCGATGAAGCTCGGCTCGATGTTCTCGATGTAGGAGCCGGACCGCGCCGGCGGTTCTGCTCCCGTGCGAGTGGGGCGCGCCGCCGGCGGCGACGTACGACCAAGGGAGGAGCCCGATCGATGGCCCAGGAGCGCTTCGCCGTGTCACCCGAGTTGGTCAAGCAGTGGCAGGAAGAGCTCGACCGGAGCGTCCGGCGGATGCGCAACCTCACCCGGATGCTCACGGACCCGATCGAGCCCAAGACCGGCCCGACGCCACGCCAGGAGATCTATCGGAAGAACAAGTCGCGTCTGTACCGGTACGAGTCGTCGCGACGCCATCGGACGCCGCTGCTCTTCGTCCCGAACCTCGGCATCAGCCGGCCGTACATCTTCGATCTGCTGCCGGGCAGCTCCTTCGTCGAGCACATGACGCGCGAGGGATTCGACTTCTACCTGCTCGACTGGGGTGTGTTCGGCCCGGAGGACAACGGGCTCACCTTCGAGGAGTGCGTCGTCAAGATTCTGCCGCGCATGGCCCGGAAGGTGCTGGAGACCTCGGGCGCGAGCGAGCTGTCGGTGCTGGGCTACTGCATGGGCGCTCCGCTCTCGGCGTCGTTCGTCGCCTCGCATCCCGAGGTTCCGGTGAAGAACTTCGTCAACATGGCCGGGCCGATCGACTTCTCGCGGGTCGGCCTCTTCGGCCAGTGGCTGGACGCGAAGTACTTCAACGTGGACCGCTTCGTCGACACGCTCGGGTCCGTCCCCTCGGATCTGGTGAAGGCGGGCTTCAAGCTCCTCAAGCCGACCATGGACCTCTCCACGAACCTCAACCTCTGGTGGAACCTCTGGACCGACAAGTACCTCGAGGGGTTCAGCGCGCTGAACAAATGGGCGAACGAGTACGTGGCGTTCCCGGGCGAGTTCTTCCGGCAGTGGGTCGGCGACTTCTACCAGAAGAACAAGCTCTTCCGCGGCGAGCTCGTCTTCGGCGGCCGGCCCGTGCGGCTCGAGCGCATCACGTGCCCGGTCTTCGTCGTCGGCGCCCGGGAGGACTACATCGCGCCGCCGGCGTGCGTGCGCGCGCTCGTCGACGCGGTGGGGAGCCGCGACAAGGAGTACGTCGAGCTGCCCGGCGGCCACATCTCGCTCATCGCGGGCCGGGGCGCGGCGCTCACGTGCTGGCCGAAGGTCTCCGGCTGGCTGGCCCCGCGCTCCTGACGCGCCCGGATCTGTTGACGCGTCGCATATACGTCTTAGCGCAGAGCGTTAACATGCATTACGATGTGGCCGGACACGGGGTGAGCCATGGCTGACAGCGCGACGACCAATCAGCTGTTCGAGGCGTGGCGCCGCCAGTTCGAGGAGGCGGCGCAGACGTGGTCGAGGATGCTCACGCCGTCGGCGCCGCCGCCGACGGATCCGACCGCGTTCTGGCGGCCCGTCCTGAACCAGGGGCTCGAGACGTGGGCCAAGCTCTTCGCGCAGACGCCCGTCACGCCCGACCTCATGACCCAGTGGAAGCAGTTCCTCGACCAGTGGATCGAGGCTTGGTCGAAGGCGCTCGGACAGGCGATGTCGAGCGAGGCGTACGCGCAGACGATGGGCAAGTACCTCGATCAGTGGCTCGTCGCCCAGGCACCGATGAAGAAGGCGGCGGAGCAGCAGATCGACCAGGCGCTCACCGCCCTGAACCTCGCCTCGCGCAGTCAGCTCACCTCGGTGGCGCGGCAGATCGTGGAGCTGGACGAGCGCGTCGAGCGGCTCGAGGACATGATCGGCGAGGTGCTCAAGCGGCTCGAGCGGGGCGCGCAGTGATCGGTCGAACGATCGCCGAGCTCCAGCCGGGCGACCGCGCGGAGCTCACCCGCGTCGTCGAGCACGGCGACATTGCGTCGTTCGTCGACGCGGTCGGCGACTACAACCCGGTTCACAGCGACGCGGCGTACGCCGCCTCGACGCCCTTCGGCGGGCCGATCGCCCCCGGCATCTTCACCGCCGGGCTCATCTCGGCGGTCATCGGCACGCGGCTCCCCGGCCCCGGCGCGATCTACCTCTCGCAGTCGCTGAAGTTCGTGAAGCCGGTGATGGCGGGGGATCGGGTCACCGCGCGCGTCGAGGTCGTCGAGGTGATCCGCGAGCGCAACCGGCTCCGGATGCAGACCGTGTGCGTGAACCAGCGCGGCGAGGAAGTCCTGTCCGGCGAGGCTTGGGTGATGCCCGCGCGGGAGCCGGTGGTCTACGAGGAAGGCGTCGCGCCGGCGACCGGGCTCGCGACGCTGGTGCTCGGACCGTGGACGTGGACCACGCAGGCGTGGGCCTGGTGGGGGCGGCTGTCGCTCTCCGCGCTCGCCGAGGTCACATCAGCAGTCCGCCGTTGATCGAGACCTCGGCCCCGGTGATGTAGTCACCGTCGGCGGAGACGAGGTAGACGACAGCGCGTCCGACCTCCTCGGCCGTCCCGAAGCGCCGCAGCGGGATCTGACCGAGCAGCTTCTCCTTCACCTTGTCCGGGATGTTCCGGAGCATCTCGGTCTCGATGAAGCCCGGCGCGATCGCGTTGACCGTGATGCCCTTGCCGGCGAGCTCCTTCGCGAGAGACTTGGTGAAGGCGGCGACGCCGGCCTTCGACGCGGCGTAGTTGGCCTGGCCGAAGTTGCCGATCTGGCCGATGACCGAGGTCATGTTCACCACCCGGCCGTAGTTCTGCTCGATCATCTGGTCGATGAAGACCTTGGTGCAGTTGAACACGCCGTCGAGGTTGATCCCGAGCACCTTGCGCCAGGAGGCGTGATCCATCTTCACGAACGTCTTGTCGGAGTTGATCCCGGCGTTGTTCACGAGGATGTCGAGACAACCGAACTCCTTCAGGACCTCCTGCGCCATCCTGAACGTGTCGGGGTAGTCGCCCACGTCGGCCTGCGCCAGGAGCGCCCGGCGTCCGAGCCCCCGGATCTTCTCGGCGACTTCCTTCGCGGCCGGCTCGCTCGACACGTAGTTGATCGCGACGTCGGCGCCTTCCTCGGCGAGCGCGATCGCAACGGCGCGCCCGATGCCGCGCGAGCCGCCGGTGACGAGGGCCTTGCGACCGGTGAGCTTCATCGGAGCGTCCTCCGTTCCGGGTGAGCGGTGAGTCTAGCATCGCGGTCCGGGGAAGGCTTGACGCGAGGTGTCTTGAGGGCCTTGACGCGGGGTGTTAAACTCCCATGCCGATGGCGTACGTCATCAAGCGGTACTCGAATCGCAAGCTCTACGACACGCAGGAGAGCCGGTACGTCACCCTCGAGGAGATCGAGGAGATGATCCGGGCCGGGCGCGAGGTCTCCGTCGTGGACGCGACAAGCGGGGACGACCTGACGTCGGTCACGCTCACGCAGATCATTCTCGAGAACGAGCGCAACCATCGGGCGAACTTGCCGGCGGCCTTCCTCCACCAGCTCATCAAGCATGGGGAGGGGTGGCAGGACTTCTTCCAGCGGTCCATGCGCGCCAGCCTCGAGGGCGTCGTCGGTAGCCAGCGCGACATGGAGAAGGTTTTTCGCGAGTGGGCGCAACGCGCCGGGTGGGGACCGGGTGGGCCAGAGGCACCGGCGAAGCGCGACGGCGCAGAGCCGGAGGGGGACAAGCTGCGGGACGAAGTGTCGGCCCTGCGCGACCGCCTCCGCTCCCTCGAAGAACGGCTGCAGAAGCGCAAGGCCGACTCGAAGTAGCTAGACCGAGTACACGCCCTTCATCTTCGCGACCGCCGCCGTCAGCGTCTCCTGAATCCCGCGGCCGGCCTGCTCGGCCTGGGTGCCCAGCCGCTCGGCGGAGCGCGTCACCGCCTGCGCGTTGCCCTCGACGAGCTTGAAGGTCTTCTGAGCCTGGTCCACCGATTCGGCCACGGCCTTCTGGTACCACGCGATCGGATCCTTGGGACCGTCCTGCCACGCGGACTGCCAGCGGAGTGCCACGGCCTGCGTCTCGCGGACCGCTTCGATCGCGCCCTGCTGCAGCTCGGCGTAGAGGCGGACCCCCTCCTTCGCCGTCGCCGCCGTGAGCTCCGTGAGATCGCGGAGCACCTTCTGATTCGTCTCCGCCCACACCGTCAGCGTCTCGACCGCCTTCTCCTGAGCCTTCTTCGCCTCGTCCATTTTTGCTACCCCCTTGGTGCTGGAACCTGGCTTTCGGGTCGCCGCCTTGCCCATACGCGACTCTCCTCGCCCGTCACCGTAACGCGGCGCGTTAGGATGGTCAAGTGAATTATCGCGACGCGTCATGCGGGTCGTGTTATGTTCGCGAACTCCCCGAGATTGCTGACTTTCACGCGCGCCCCGCGAAGGGGCACGGAGGTCGCCGATGGCCGATGACACGCTCGCCCGAATGTTCTGGAGCCGGGTCGAGAAGAGCGCGGAGCGTCCGGCGCAGCAGTTCAAGGTGGGCGGCAGCTGGAAGACGATCACGTGGCGCGAGGTCGGCGACACGGTGCGCGAGCTCGCGCTGGGTCTGATCGCTCTTGGTCGGCAGAAAGGAGAGGCGGTGGCGCTCCTCTCCACGAGCCGCGCCGAGTGGGTGCAGGCGGACTTCGCGAGCTTCAGCGCGGGCTGCATCACGGTGCCCGTGTACCCGACGTATCCGCCCGACCTCATCGCCTACGTCGTGAACGACTCCGGCGCGAAGACGATCATCGTCGAGGATCCGGGGCAGCTGGCGAAGGTGCTCGAGGCGCGGGACCAGATGCCGACGCTCGACAGCATCGTCGTCATCACCGGCTACGACGCGCCGCAGCCGCCCAAGAAGGTCCTCACGTGGGAGACACTCCGGCGCCTCGGACACGAGAGCGAGGCCGCGCACAAGAGCACTCTGGCCGAACGGGTCGCCACGGGGAAGCCGGAGGACATCGCCTCGATCGTCTACACGTCGGGCACGACGGGACCGCCCAAGGGCGTCGTGCAGACTCACGGCAACCACGTCTCGGCGATGGCGGCCGGGCGCAACGCCACGCCCGTCGGCGAGGACTGGGTGCATCTGCTGTTCCTGCCGCTCGCGCACTCGTTCGCGCGGATGGAATCGTTCCTCGGCGTCCACCGGGGCCTCACCACGGCGTTCGCCGAGAACCTCGAGAAGGTCGCCGAGAACCTCCGCGAGGTCCACCCGCACTTCATCTGCAGCGTGCCGCGCGTCTTCGAGAAGGTGTACGCGAAGATCCTCGCGGGTGTCGAGGCGGGCTCGCCGGCCAAGAAGAAGATCTTCAACTGGGCGCTCGCCGTGGGCCGCGAGGTGAGCCGTCACCAGCAGCGGGGTCAGCCACTGCCGACGGCGCTCGCCCTCAAGCGGCGAGTCGCGCACAAGCTCGTCTTCGGGAAGCTCCACGCCGCCCTCGGTGGCCGCCTGGTCTGGGCGGTCTCGGGCGGGGCACCGCTGTCGCGGGAGATCGCCGAGTTCTTCCACGCCGCCGGCATCCTGATTCTCGAGGGCTACGGGCTCACCGAGACGTGCCCCGTCGGGACCTTCAACCGGCCGGACCGCTACAAGTTCGGGTCGGTCGGCCAGGCGCTCGACGGCGTCGAGGTGAAGATCGCGCCGGACGGCGAGATCTTGTTGAAGGGACCGAACGTCGCGACGAAGGGCTACTACAAGCAGCCGCAGGCGACATCCGAAGCCTTTGAGCCGACGGGCTGGTTTCACACCGGTGACATCGGGCGGCTGGACGAGGACGGATTCCTCTACATCACGGACAGGAAGAAGGACCTCATCATCACGGCCGGCGGCATGAACATCGCCCCGCAGAACATCGAGAATCTGCTGAAGGCCGATCCGTTCATCAGCCAGGCGATGGTTTACGGGGACAAGAAGCCGTATCCCGTGGCGCTCGTCACCCTCAACGCCGAGGAGCTGGCGAAGTTCGCGCGCGAGGAGGGGATCCTCGCGACGGATGCCGCGGTCGTGGTGCAGCACCCCAAGATCCAGGAGCGCGTCGGGCGCACGATCGAGGAGAAGAACACGCACCTGCAGTCGTACGCGAAGATCAAGAAGTTCCGGGTTCTGGCGGGGGACTTCACGCAGGAAGGCGGCGAGCTGACACCGACGCTGAAGGTCAAGCGCAAGGTCGTCGTGGAGAAGTACAAGCAGGCGATCGAGGAACTCTACCGCTGACGCTGGCGGGGAAGGTCGCGGTCGTCACCGGCGCGAGCCGGGGTCTCGGCCGCGCGATCGCGCTGGCGCTCGCCGAGGCCGGTGCCCACGTCGCCCTGGCCGCACGCGCGAAGGCGGACCTCGAGGCGACCGCGGCCGAGGTCGAGCGCCGCGGCGCGCGCGCCCTCGTGGTGCCGACCGACGTCGCCGAGCCCGCGCAGGTCGAGGCGCTGATGCGCGAGACCGTGCGGGTCCTCGGGCGACTCGACGTCGTCGTGAACAACTCCGGCATCGCCAGGCCCGCGCCGCTGGCCGAGTCGACGGCCGCCGACTGGCGCGCCATCGTCGACGTCAATCTCGGTGGGGTCGTCCACGGCTGCCGGGCCGCCGCGCCCTATCTCATCGCGCAGCGCTCGGGCAAAGTCATCAATCTCGCCTCGGTGCTCGGCCACGTCGGCCTGCCTTCCTATACCCTCTACGCCGCGACCAAGGGGGGTGTCATCGGCTTCACCCGCGCGCTCGCCGTCGAGTGGGCGCGTCACAACGTCCAGGTCAACGCGGTCGCGCCCGGCTGGTTCGTCACCGGCATGAACGACGCGGCGTTCGCCGATCCGAGGATTCGCGACCGGCTGCTGCGGGATGTGCCGGCGCGGCGCCCCGGGCGGCTCGAGGAAATCGGGCCCCTGGCGGTCTATCTGGCCTCGCCGGCTTCCGATTTCATGACAGGCCAGACGCTGTTTCTCGACGGAGGCCTCAGCGTCGCCTAAGTTACTGTATTTGCAGGTGGAGAGTCCTCCGCCTCCGTGGGGGACCCGTTTGTAGGCAAAGCGCGACGGAGTGCGTTACATTGCCCCGCAATGAAGGCGGTTCTGCTCGTCGGTCCGCGCGATCTCAAGCTCCAGACGACTCCCGCGCCGTCGCCCGGCGCCGACGAGGTCGTCGTGCGCACGCGCGTCGCGGGGCTCTGCGGCACCGACTGGGCGATCTGGGCGGGGGAGCGCGCGGTCGCGTATCCGAGGGTGCTCGGTCACGAGTTCGTCGGCACGGTCGAGTCGGTCGGTCCGGGCGTCACGGGCGTCCGCCCCGGCGACCGGGTCGTCGTCGAGCCGAACTACTCGTGCGGCGCCTGCCCGCTCTGCCGTGAGGGCAACCGGAATCTTTGCCTCGCGCGGACGGCGGTGGGCATCGACGTGGACGGCTGCTTCGCCGAGCTCACGCGCGTGCCCGCGCGCTGCTGCTGGCCGGCGCCGGCCTCCGTCCCTGACGAGGATCTCGTCCTGACCGAGCCCCTGGCGGTCGTCGTCCGCGCCGTCGAGCGCGGCGCGGTGCGCGTGGGCGAGAAGGTCGCCGTCGTCGGCGGCGGCACGCTCGGGCTCCTGGGTCTTCAAGTCCTGCGCGGGCGCGGCGCGCGCGTGCTGGTCGTGAGCCGGAGCGCGCGGCGATTCGACCTCGCCCGGCGTCTGGGCGCCGAGGCCGTGCACGCGGTCGGGAGCGGCGCGCTCGAGCCCCTGGCGCGCGAGTTCTCCGGGCGGGAGGGCGTGGACTGCGTGCTCGAGACCGCCGGCACCCCGGAGGCGGTGGACGAGGCGCTCGCGCTCGTGCGCCCCGGCGGACGCGTCGTGCTGACGGGGCTACCCCACGAGCCGACGCCCGTGCGCTTCTTCGGCGTCGTGCGCCGCGAGGTGACGATCCTCGGGTCCATGATCTACCAGAACGAGTTCGGCGAGGCGATGCGCCTGGTCGCGGCCGGGACGGTGCGGACGCGCCCGCTCGTGACTCACCGGTTCGGTCTCGACGAGCTGGATCGCGCGTTTGCCGTGCACCGCGAGCCCACGGCTATCAAGGTCGCCGTGACGACCGCCTGAGCGCCATGCCCTACGCGATCATCAACAAGATCCGGATGCATTACGAGGTCAGCGGCCACGGGGACGCCGTGCTGCTGATCAACGGCCTCTCCGCACCCGCGGCCAACTGGGCGCTGCAGGCGAAGGCCCTGGCCCAGCACTTCACCGTGGTCACGTTCGACAACCGCGGCGTGGGCGAGACCGACCTGCCGCCCGAGCCGGTCTACGCGACCGGCCAGCTCGCCGATGACACCGCGGGCATCCTCAAGAATCTCAAGATCCAGCGCGCGCACGTCATCGGCGCCTCCATGGGCGGGACGATCGCGATGGAGCTCGCGCTCCGGCACCCCCGGCTCGTCCGCTCGCTGGTCCTCGCGTGCGCCTGGGCGGAGGGCGACGCGCGGTTCCTGCACACCCTCGAGTCGTGGATCTCGCTCGCGTACCGCGTGCCGGTCGAGGAACGCTACCGCCACGTGATCTACCCGTGGATCTTTTCGCCCGCGTTCCTGGCGAAGAAGGAGAACATCGAGCAGGTGTTCCAGCGCACCCTCACGTACCCGCACCAGACGAAGGCCGAGGCGATCGAGCGGCAGGGGCGGGGGATTCTCGCGTGGAACGGCACGCGCCTGAAGCGCCTGGCCGCCATCCGCGTGCCCACGCTCGTGCTGGTGGGGAAGGACGATATCCTCACGCCGCCCGCGTTCTCGAAGGACCTCGCGAAGCGCATCCGGCGCGCGCGCCTCGGCGTGCTCCCCGGCGGCCACGGCTTCTTCATCGAGCACGCGGATCTCTTCAATCGCACCGTCATCCGGTTTTTGAGATCCGTCCGCTCGAAGTGAGCGGGGCGGGTGGTAGGATGGCGCGATGACACGCCGCGCGCTCATTACCGGAATCACGGGCCAGGACGGCTCGTACCTCGCCGAGTTCCTGCTGGAGAAGGGCTATCACGTCGTCGGCATGGTCCGCCGCGCCTCGACGGAGACCTTCGAGCGGATCGCCCACCTGCTCGATCGCATCGAGCTGCGGGAGGGCGACCTGCTCGATCAGTTGTCGCTGATCCGCCTGCTCGATTCGGTCGCGCCGCACGAGATCTACAACCTCGCCGCGCAGTCGTTCGTGCCGACGTCGTGGGAGCAGCCGATCCTGACCGCCGAGGCCACGGGGCTGGGCGTGACCCGGATGCTCGAGGCCGTGCGGGTCGTCGATCCCCAGGTGCGCTTCTACCAGGCGTCGTCGTCGGAGATGTTCGGCAAGGTGCGGGAGCGCCCGCAGACCGAGCTCACCCCCTTCCACCCGCGGAGCCCCTACGGCGTCGCCAAGGTCTACGGCCACTTCATCACGGTGAACTACCGGGAGAGCTACAGCCTCTTCGCGTGCTCGGGGATCCTCTTCAACCACGAGTCACCCCGGCGGGGCCGGCAGTTCGTCACGCGGCGCGTCGCGGACGGCGTCGCGCGCATCAAGGCCGGTCGGGCCCCGAATCTGAAATTGGGTAACCTCGACGCGTCCCGCGACTGGGGCTACGCCGGCGACTACGTCCAGGCGATGTGGCTCATGCTGCAGCAGCGTGAAGCCGACGACTACGTCGTCGCGACCGGCGAGGCGCACTCCGTGCGCGAGCTCTGCGAGGTCGCGTTCGCGCGCGTCGGCCTCGACTGGCAGCGCCACGTCGTCGTGGATCCAGCGCTCGTGCGTCCCGCCGAAGTGGACCACCTCATCGGCGACGCGTCGAAGGCGCGGCGCGTGCTGGGCTGGGCGCCGAAGGTCGGGTTCCGCGAGCTCGTCGAGACGATGGTGGACGCCGACCTCGAGCGGCTGGGAGCGCGTTAGCGGCCTGATGTGGTTCGCTCTCGCGCTGGCGGCGGCGCTGTTCCAGGTGCTCCGCAACACGGCCATGAAACGCCTCGGCCACGCCCTCGACGAGTACATCAACGTGTGGGGGCGGTTCACCTTCCTGCTGCCGTTCGCGCTGCTGGCGTGTCTGCTCGGCGGCTGGCCGACCCTCGCGCCCGGCTTCCTCTGGTGGTGCCTCGCCTTCGGCGCCTGCCAGACGCTGTCGACGCTCGCCCTGTCGAAGGCGCTCAAGCTCGGGGAGATCTCGCTCGTCACCGCGCTCTGGAAGGTCAGTCTCTTAATCCTGCTCGGCATGGCGTACGTGACGATCGGCGAGCAGCCGAACGCCCTCGGCGTGGCGGGCGTGCTGCTGAGCGCACTCGGCGTGTACCTCCTCAACATCTCCCGCGCCCACGTCTCGCCCTGGGCGCCGCTGACCGTCGTCGTCACCGATCCGGGCCAGCGCTGGACGCTCGCCGCGGCCGTCTTCTACGCCCCGAGCGTCATCACGATCAAGCAGGCGATCGTGGCGTCGGACACGGCGACGGGGACGCTGGGGGGGTACCTCGCGGCGAGCCTCATGATGACGCCGGTGGCGCTGACGACCTCGGCGCGCCACTTCGCGGCGGTGCCGCGCTATTGGAAGGAGTTCGCCGCGCTCGGGCTCTTTGCCGCGCTCACGACCCTCAGCCAGGGCAAGGCATACACGCTGACGCTCTCGTCGTACGTCGAGGCCGTCAAGCAGGTGGAGATCCTCTTCGCGATGGCGATCGGCGTCCTGGTCTTCGGCGAGGCGCAGCGCGTGCGCGAATCGGCGCTCGGCGCCCTGGTGATGCTGGCCGGAATGGTGCTGCTGGCGCTCGCGCGCTGAGCCGGGCTTAGCGGCCGCCCAGCGCCTGGTCGACTTGGCGCAGGCGCTTGGACAGCGTCACGAGGATGCTCTGCGTCACGTCGGGCACCTCGCGGAGGAGCGTCGCGAAGTCGCGCCGCTTGATGACGAGCAGACGCATCGGCGTGTCGGCGATGACCGTCGCGGAGCGCGGGCCGCCGTCCAGCAGGCTCATCTCGCCGAAGTACTCCCCGGGGCTGAGCCGAACCTGACGCTTCGCCGACAGCTCGACGCGCGCCGTCCCGTCCAGGATCACGAAGAACTCGTTGCCGGCGTCGCCCTTGCGGGCCAGCAGCGCGCCGGCCGGCACCTCGATGACGTCGGCGATCTTCGCGATCCGCTTGAGCTGTCGGCGCGTGCATCCCTCGAGGAGGACGACCTCCTCGAGGCGGGTGATCTTGTCGTCCTGGCTCACGCGGCCCCCGAAGTAGCTCGGCCCCTCGGGCACCCCGCGCGCGTTGTAGGTGATGGAGCCGTCGAGGAGGCGTCCGATCAGTTCCATCGTCGGCCCTCAGTTGCTCCCCGCGACGCCGAGGGCGGCGCGCATCTGTCGCTCGCCCGTCCGGCGGTCCAGGATGACGGTGATCGTGCGGTCCTCCGCGAAGGACTGCCGGAGATGCTCGAAGAGCCCCGGGTTGTCTCGGCCGACGATAAAGAGCTGGCCGAGCCCCGTCAGCTCGAGCTCTGCCTGCTTGAGCCACCGACGCATGTCGCTCTGCCAGAACCCCTCGGTCGCGGCGGTGAGCTGCTCGACGGCGCCGGCGCTGTCGCCCGCGCGACGGAGCGCCCGGCCCAGCCCGAACTGGCAGTGGGCGGCGAGCGGGCGCATGCCGAGCTCGCTCGCCAGCGCGAGCGCCTCGCGATAGCGCGCGACGGCCTCGCCTGCCCCGGCGTCGCCGTCGCGCGAGGCGATCTCGCCGAACAGGCGGAGCGCCCACGCCTGGTGGCCGCGCTCGCCGAAGCGCGTGGCCAGATCGAGCGCGCGCTGCGCGGTCTCGCGCGCGGCGGCGGGACCGTCGGCGAGGAGTCTTCCCTCGGCGAGGTGGCTCACCCAGAGCGACAGGTACGCGTTCACGCCGAGCTCCTCGGTGAGCCGCACGCCGTCCTCGAGCAGCCGGAGCCCGTCGGCCAGCCGCCCCTCGGCGGCGAGGATCGCGCCGAGCACCGCCGACGGGATCGGCCGCCAGACCGCGAGTGACTTCTGCGTGCAGAGCTCGAGCGCGCGCTCGAGCGTCGGGATCGCGCGCTCGAACAGACCCTGGCGCATGAGCGCGAAGCCGTTCATCGTGGCCGCCATCGCCTGGCTGTAGGCGTGGTGGCTCGCCTCCGCGGCGTGCTGGGCGCGGTCCACCTGGAGGTAGGCCGGGTCGAACTCGCCGAGCTCCGCAAGCGCGAGCGCGCGCCACGCGGTGGCGGCGACGTACGAGATCGTCTGGTTGAGGTCGCGCTCGGCCACGGCCTCGAGACCCTGGGCGTTGTCGCGCAGGATCTGCTCAGCCTGCCGGTAGTGGCCGAGGGCCTGGTGGCAGTGGCCCATGTACCGCTCGGTGAGGGTGCGGAGGGACGCGTCGCCGGTCTTGGCCGCGATCGCCAGGCAGCGCTCCCCGTACTCCAGCGCCACCGTCGGCGCGCCCTTGAGGTAGTGGTAATTGGTGAGGTAGGCGAGCACGCGTGCCAGGCGCGGCTCGTCGCCGATCTTCTCCGTGAGCGCTTCGGCCTCGCGCGAGATCGTGAGCACACGCTCGAGCTCGCCCAGCTGGAGATAGGAGGGGCGCATCGCGACGCGGATGTCGATCGCCTGCTCGACCGCTTCGCGGCTCTCCGGCAGCTTCGCGAGGGCCTGGAGCGACTGCTCGAAGCACTCCACCGCCTCACGGTTGGCCGACAGCGCCGCCGCCTTGAGCCCCGCCTCCCGGTAGTACTGCGTCGCCTTGGGCCACACTTCGCCGCGCGCCGCGTGGTAGGCGAGCCGCTCGACCTGCTCGTGCAGGCGCTCGGGCCAGAGCGACTCGAGCGCGTTGAGGATGCGCGCGTGCAGCAGGCGCTTCCGCTCGTGGAGGAGGCCCGCGTACGCGACCTCCTGCGTGAGCACGTGCTTGAGGCCGAACGCCAAGTCCGGGAACAACTGAGTCTCGGCGATGAACTCGGCCTGCTGCAGGTGGGTGAGGGCCTGGCGCAGCGCATCCTCTGACATGTCGGCGAGGGCGCGCAGCAGTTCGAACTGCACGTCGGTGCCGACGACGGCGACGGACTGCAGCAGACGCTTGTCGTCGGGCCCGAGCCGGTCGATACGGGCCGCGAGCACGGCGCGGACCGTGGACGGGACCTGAATGCTCTGCATCTTGCGCGCGAGCCGGTACGCGCCCCGCTCGCCGGCGAGCGCCCCGGTCTCGACGAGCGCGTTGATCGACTCCTCGAGGAAGAGCGGGTTGCCCTGCGTCTGGCGGACGAGCAGCTCCTTGAGCGACTCGAGCGTCGGGTCGGTTCCGAGCAGCGCGTCGAGCATCTGGCGGCCCGCGGCGGTCGCCAGCGGCGATAGCCGCACCTGCGTCGCCTCGGCGCGTCCGATCCACGGATCGCGGAACTCGGGGCGGTGCGTGATGATGAGCAGCATGCGGGTCGTCGGCAGGAGCTCAACGAAGCGGTCGAGCACGGCCTGCGTCTCGGAATCGATCCACTGGAGGTTTTCCATCACGAGGATCAGGGGCTGGAGCTTGCTCTCGAGGACGACGAGCTGCCCGAGCGCGTCGAGCGTCCGCTCGCGCCGCTGTGAGGGCGCCAGCGCCTGCCAGTCGGCGTCCGTGGCCGCCAGGTCGAAGAGCTGGAGGAACGCGGGGAGATAGCCTTCGAGCGGCGGGTGTGCGGCGACCCGCGCGGTGACGACCTCGCGGACCTTCTCGGGGGCTTCGTGCTCGTCGAGGCCGAAATAGGCCCGGAGGAGACCCACGACCGGGAGGAACGGCGTCGAGCGACCGAACGACAGCCCGGTCGCGTGGAGCACCCGGCAGGCGCGCACGCGCTCGCCGGTGACGAACTCGTGACACACGCGCGACTTGCCGACCCCCGTGTCCCCGACGAGCGCCAGGAGCCGACCGCCGCCGAGCAGGACCTGGACGAGCGCGCCTTGCAGCACGCTCACCTCGGCCTCGCGGCCGACGAACGGCGTGAGCCCACCCGGGGCCACGAGCTGCAGGCGTGTCTTGGCCTTCGCCGCGCCGGTGAGCTCGAAGGCCTCGAGCGGAGTGCTGAAGCCCCTGGGTGTCACCATGCCGAGCGACTTCGCCTGCACGTGGCCCTCGGCGAGGCGACGGGTGTCACCGGTCAGGACGATCGTGCCCGGCAGGGCCATCTGCTCCATGCGGGCCGCGAGGTGCGTGGACTGCCCCACGGCCGTGTAGTCCATGTTCAGATCGCTGCCGATGGAGCGGACGACGACCTCGCCGGAGTTCATCCCGACGCGGATCGCGATCTTGGCACGCGCGGTGCGCTCCACCTCTTCCGCATAGCGACGCACCGTCTCCTGCATCCGGAGCGCCGCGTAGCAGGCACGCACCGCGTGGTCCTCGTGGGCGAGGGGCGCGCCGAAGAGGGCCATGATGCCGTCGCCCATCACCTGGTTCACCGTGCCTTCGTAGTGATGGACCGCTTCCATCATGCGCTCGAGCACCGGATCGAGAAGACCGCGCGCTTCCTCGGGATCGCGGTCGGCGAGGAGCTCGGTCGAGCCCTTCATGTCCGCGAAGAGGATCGTGACCTGCTTGCGCTCCCCCTCGAGCGATCCCTTTGACAGGAGGATCTTCTCGGCAAGGTGCTTGGGCGTGTACGCCTCGGGAGCGCTCGCCGCTTCGGAGGTCGTCGCGACGGGTGCAGCGGCCGGTGGGGACTTCGCGGGCGTCAGCGCCTGTCCGCAGCCCCCGCAGTACTTCTCACCGGGCTCGTTGAGGAACGAGCACGCCGCGCAGGCGACGGCGAGCGGCGCGCCGCACTCGCCGCAAAACTTCCGCCCTTCCCGGTTGTTCGACCGACACTTGGCGCACTGCATTTGCTGCGGCGAGAGTAGTCGGGCCGCGGGGAGAGGTCAAGTGCGCGCGAGGTCAGGACGGCACGCGCCTTGTGTCAGGATTGCCGTTCCGGAAATCCCAGCCTGACCCGGTTGACTCGCGGCGTGTTTCCGTGGATTATCGAGCAAGAATTCAGGCGACTTAGTGGGTTCCGGGCCCCAAGACCGGGCGTCGTCCTCCAGAGGATCAGGGTTGCCCATGATCGTGTTCCGCGTGTCAATCCTGCATCGGGAGAACGCATGCTGAGATTTCGCCGTGCCGTCGCCACGCTGCTTGTCCTGCTCACCGTCTGGCCGAGCTTCGTCCTCGCCCAGGACAGGGCCGGGATCGTGACGACGCTCGAGGGC
>JBOHQB010000083.1:0-8050 GCA_050731995.1 Candidatus Rokuibacteriota bacterium | reverse complement strand
GCGCCGGCCAACCACGGCCGACCCGTCGAACCGCATCACCCGCCGTCGAGCGCCCGGAGGATCTCGTCGCTGGACAGCGGCCAGCCGGCGGCGGCCGCCACCAGCCGCAGCGCGAAGCGATGCATCTCCTCGCCGTCCATCGAGTCCACCGCGTCGGCGGCGACGACCACGCGGAAGTCGCGGTTGGTCGCCTCGAACGCGGCGCAGAGGACGCACGTGGTCGTGTTGACCCCGGCGAGGATCAGCGTGTCGGCGCCGAGACGCCGCCGGAGCAGGAACTCGAGTCCGGTCCCGTCGAACGACGAGTAGCGTTTCTTGCCGCGGACGACGTGATCGCGCGGATCGAGCAGCTCGGCGACGACCTCCGTGCCCGGGCTCCCGATGATGTTGTGGCGCAGGATGCCGCGCCGCGCCTTCGTCGGATCGTCGTGGGCCGCCTTCCAGAATGGATTCGCCGCGATCTCGGCGCCGTCACGGTACTCGGTGACCACGTGGATGACCGGCACGCCGAGCTCGCGCAGCGCGCTGAACAGCGCGGCGGCGCGCTTGACGAGCGGCCCGCACCGCTCGGCAGGCAGCGGCAGCGTCGCGACGGACGGGTCCAGATGGCCGCGGTGCATGTCCACGGCGACGACGGCGGCGGACGCGCGGTCGAGTCGGAGCATCGCCCCGAAGTCATAGCACACCTTGACGCTGCCGCGCGGCCCGGCTAGCCTCAGCGGCGACGCCCAGGAGGATCCATGCCGCGATACATCGATCTCTCGGTCACCGTGGACGACACGACGCTGAGTCCGCCCTCGACCAACATGCGCCTCGAGGTCACGCCGCACCGCCGGGGCCCCGGCTTCTGGCAGGTATCAAGCGTGCACCAGAGCCTGCACACGGGCGCCCACATCGACTCGCCGCTGCACGTCTTCAAGGACGGGATCACGACCGCGGAGATCGGGCTCGACCAGGTGATGGGCGAGGCGATCGTCGTGGACCTCTCCTTCGTCGGCGCGAACCACGAGATCACGATCGACGACCTGCGCCGCGGCGGCGCCGACCGGGTGAAGAAGGGCGACATCGTGCTCCTGCGCACCGACTGGACGGACAAGATGTACGGCCGGTGGCCAGAATACTTCACCCAGTCGCCGTGGTTCCCGCCGGCGGCGGCCGAGTGGCTCGTCGCCAAGGGCCCGAAGAACATCGGCTTCGATTTCTTCGAGGAGTACTGCGCACGGCTGCCGGACTTCTCCTCCGAGGATTTCCCGATGCACCGGGTCATCCTCGGCGCGGGCGTCGTCATCATGGAGGGGCTCACGAACCTCGCCGCGCTGCCCGCCCGTCGCGTGGACTTCGCGGCACCGTTCTACAAGATCGCGGGCACCGAGGGGGCGCCCGCGCGCTTCTTCGCCATCGTCCGCTGATGGCCCAGGACCTTCGCTCGTTCGTCGCCGCGTACGGCGCCGCCCATCCGGGCGAGGTCGTGCGCGTGAGCGAGGAGGTCGCGCTCGAGCACGACCCGATGGCGCTCGTGCTGGAGTACGAGCGGCGCCGCCGGTATCCGGTGATCCTCCTCGAGAAGATCCGCGGCCACGACATGCCGATCGTCATGAACGTGGTCGCGAGCCGTCGCGCCCTCGCCTTCGCCCTCGGCGTCCCCGAGACCGCGCTCGCGCGCGAATACGCGCGCCGTCTGAAAGACGGCGTCAAGCCCATCGTCGTCCCCGACCCGCCGTTCCGCCACCGTGTCGTGCGAGGGGCGGAGGTGGATCTGGCGCGGCTGCCGATCCCGACCTACTTCCCCGGCGACGCGGGCCGTTATCTCACGGCCGGCATGCTCGTCGCGCGCGATCCCGACACGGGCGTCGAGACCGAGGGGTATCACCGCTTCCAGTGGAAGGAGCCAAACCGCCTCGGCGTGAGCCTGCACTCGCGACGGCGGATGTTCGACTACCAGCGCCGCGCGGAGGCCAAGGGGCAGCCGCTGCCGTGCGCGATCGCGCTCGGCCTGCACCCGCTCGTCTCGATGGGCTCGCTCGCCTACCCGCCGCACGACGTCGGCAAGTTCGAGGTCGTCGGGGGCCTCTTCGGGGAGCCGCTCGAGATCGCGCCGTGTGCGGCCGTCGACCTCCACGTGCCCGCGCACGCGGAGATCGTCATCGAGGGCGAGATCTTGGCCGGGGTGCGTGAGCCGGAGGGGCCGTTCGGCGAGTTCACCGGGTACTTTTCCCGCCGGTCCACTGAGCACGTCTTCGTCGCGAAGACGCTGTGCATGCGCGAGAGGCCGTGGTTCCAGTCCATCGGCTCGGGGCGCGCGGGCGACCACATCACGACGCTCGGCCTCGTCCGCGAGGCCGAGATCTGGAACGCGCTCGCGCGCTCGATCCCGAGCGTCACCGGCGTGCACGTGCCGCTCTCCGGAACATCGTCCTTCACGGCGTACGTGTCCATCAAACAATCGCGTCCGGGCGAGGCCAAGCACGTGATCCCCAGCGTGCTCGGCGTGGATCACTACCTGAAGCTCGTCATCGTCGTCGACGACGACATCGACGTCTTCGACGAGTCGGACGTTCTGTGGGCGGTGGCGACGCGAATGCAGGCAGACCGGGACCTCGTCGTGATCGGCGGCAGCCTCGGCGCGCTGCTCGACCCGTCGGCCGACGAGCGCGGCGTGACGGCGAAGCTCGGCATCGACGCCACGCGCCCCTTCGGCGAGCCCTTCGCCGAGAAGCTCGTGATGGCGCCCGAGCGGATGGCGTGGGCCCGGGCGCTGGTCGAGCGCCTCGGCGGCTGAGCGCCGCCGGGCGCCCGACTCAGCCGGATTCCGTCAGGCTTTCAGGTACTTGTCGAACCAGCCGGTGCACTTGCCCCACGCGTCGTCCGCCGCGGCCTTGTTGTAGGACGGCCGGTAGTCGGCGTAGAAGCCGTGGTTGGCGCCCGGGTAGATCACGATCTCGACGTTCTTGTTCGTCTGCTTGAGCAGCTCCTCGAACTTCTTGACGTCCTCCGGCTTAGGATTCTGGTCGAGCTCGCCGAAGAGGCCCATGAACGGCGCCTTGATCTCCTTGACGAGGTCGAAGCCCGTGACGGGACCCGCCGCACCTTGGTACGCGCGCGCCACCGGGCCGTACCACGCGACCGCCGCCTTCATGTCCGGGTTCGTCGCCGCGACCTGGATCGTCGTCGAGCCGCCCCAGCACCAGCCCGTGACGCCGACGCGGTCGGCGCGCGCGCTGGGGCGCTTCTTGGCCCAGTCGACGGCGGCCTTGATGTCGCCGAGGGTCTGCTCGCGCTTCTGGGCGCCCACGATCTTGAGGATCGCCTGGATGTCCGTCAGATGACCGACGCCGCCCTCCCGCTTGAAGAGCTCGGGCGCGACCGCGCAGAAGCCGGCCTTGGCGAAGCGGCGCGTGCAATCGCGAATGTACTCGTGCACACCCCAGATCTCGGAGATCACGAGGACGATGGGATACCCGGTGCCCGTGGCCGGTCGCGCCTCGTAGACCGGCATCGTGTAGTCGCCGATCCTCACTTCCTGGTCGCCCGCGACCAGCCCGGTCATATCGGTCTTGATCGCCTGCGCGAGCACCTTCTCCACGCCCATCGCGTAGCCGGCGAAGGTTCCGCTCGTCACCAGGAACCCACGGCGGCTCACACTGCCCGTCAGCATCTTGGCCATCGTGCCCACCTCCTGAGATGTACTGCGTCGCGGAATCCTACCAAGTCCTAGCCGAGCCCCCGCACGACCAGCCACGCGCCGATCACGGCGAGGAAGCCGAGCACGAGACGCTGGAACGTCCGCTCGCGCAGCCAATCTTGAAGCCGCAGCCCGGCGGCGAAGGCGATGAGCCCGACGGCGGTGAGCCCGAGGGAGACCAGAAGCAGCGATCCCGTCAGCAGACCGTACCAGCCCGTCGCGCCGAGCTGAGCGACCTTCACCGTCACGAACACGAGTGCGATGGAGCGCACGAACTCCTGCTTCTCCATGCCGACGCCCTGGAAGTACATCGCCAGCGGCGGGCCGGCCGCGTTCGTGACGCCATTGAGCAGGCCGGCGACGAGGCCGGCCAGCGCTCCGAGCGGCCCTTCCCAGCGCGTCGGGATCCTCGGCATCCGGCCGGCCACGCTCAGAGCGACGAAGCCGAGGACGAAGAAGCCGAGGACCAGTGACGCGGTCTCCGCCGAGAGCAGCACGAGCAGGTACGTGCCGAAGACCGTGCCGGGGACGCACAGGACGAGCATCGGCGCCAGCCGCCGCGCGGTGGCGAGCACGCCGCCGCGACGGACGACCTGCACCGCGTCCATCGCCGCGTTCGGGAGGATCGTGATGGCGACGGCCGTCTTCACGTCCAGGGCGAGCGCGATGAGCGGCGTCGCGACGAGCGGGAACCCCATGGCGATCGAGCCCTTGACGAAAGAGGCGAGCGCGACGGCGACGACGACGAGGAGGGTGGTTATCGGGCGAGCGCCTCTCTGATCAGCTGCGCCGGGTGCTTCGCGCGCCGCCCGGCCAGGTGCTCGATCTGCTGGCGGCAGGAGATGCCCGGCGCGACGACCTCCGTGTCCGCCGGCGCCGCCTTCACGGCCGGCACCAGCCGGCGATTGCCGAGCCAGACCGAGACGTCGTAATGCTCCTTCTCGAAGCCGAAGGACCCGGCCATGCCGCAGCAGCCCGAGTCCACCTCAGTCACGTCGTAGCCGGCCCACGCGAGCGCCGCCACCGTCGGCGCCGTGCCGACGATCGCCTTCTGGTGACAGTGGCCGTGGAGCAAAGCCTTGCGCCCCGGAACGCCGAAGCGGAGCGTGAGACCGCGCTCCCGCTCCCGGACCAGGAACTGCTCCAGCAGCGCGCTCTGCCCGGCCACCGCGCGCGCATCATCGGTGCGGAGCAGGTCCACGTACTCGTCTCGCAGCGTGAGCAGACACGAGGGCTCGAGCCCGACGATGGCCACGCCGCGCTTCGCGTACGGCGCCAGGCGCGCCACGTTCCACTCCGCGTGCGCGCGCGCCGCGTCCAGCATCCCCTTGGAGATCATCGGCCGCCCGCAGCACTTCCGGTCGACGAGCACGACGCGGTAGCCGGCGGTCTCGAGGACCTCGACGGCCGCGCGGGCGATCTCGGGCTGGTTGTAGGTCGTGAACGTGTCGTGGAAGAGGACGACCTCGCCGCGGGCCGCGGCGGCCGGCGGCCTCCGCCGGGCGAACCACGTCGTGAAGGGCTCGGCGGCGAGCGCGGGCAGCGGGCGCCGCCGGTCGATCCCGAGCCAGCGCTCGAGGATCCACCGGCTCAACGGCAGCCGCACGACGAAATTGGCGAGCGACGGTAAACGGGCGCCGAGTCGGTTCCACCGCTCGATCCCGCCGAAGAGCCGGTTCCGCAGCGGCAGGCCGTGGGCACGATGGTAGTGATAGAGGAACTCGTACTTGAGCTTCGCCATGTCCACGTTCGCCGGACACTCGGCCTTGCACCCCTTGCACTCGAGGCAGAGGTCCATGACCTCGTAGAGCCGCCGGCCCGTGAACTCGTCGGCCGGCAGCCGTCCCGAGAGCACCGCGCGCAGGGCGTTGGCGCGCCCGCGCGTGGAATGCTCCTCGTCGCGCGTCGCCATGTAGGAGGGGCACATCGTGCCCTCCAGACTCTTGCGGCACGCGCCGACGCCGTTGCACAGCTCGACCGTCGCCGCGAATCCGCCCGCGGCGGAGAAGTCGAGCAGGGTCTCCGGCTCCCACGTCGTGTACTCCGCGCCGTAGCGTAGGTGGCGCGTGACGCCGGGCGAGTCCACGATGTTGCCGGGGTTCAGCCGGTTGTCCGGGTCGAAGGCCCGTTTGAGCCGGCGGAAGGCCTCCATGAGCCGCGGGCCGTACATCCGCTCGAGGTACGGGCTCCGGGCGCGGCCGTCGCCGTGCTCGCTCGAGATCGTGCCGCCGTACTCCACCACGAGGTCGGTGATCTCGTCGGCGATCGCGGTCACCTGCGCGAGCCCGCGCGCCGTCTTGAGGTCGATCACCGGACGGATGTGCAGGCACCCGACCGAGCAGTGACCGTAATAGGCCCCGGCCACATCGTGGCGCGCGAGGATCTCGCGGAAGCGTGGCACGAACTTCGGCAGGTCGCGCGGATGGACGCACGTGTCCTCGACGAACGCGATCGGCTTCTTGTCGCCCTTGAGCCCGAGGAGAAGGCCGAGCCCGGCCTTGCGGAGCTTCCAGATCGACTGCTGCTCGGCGGCCCCGAGGGCGCGGTGGCTCGCGTAGCCGAAACGCTCGCGCTGCCGCACCGCCTCGAGCGCGTCGAGCTTGGCGCGCACTTCCGCCTCGCTCTCCCCCGCGTACTCGACCATGAGGATCGCGCCCGGGTCGCCCTTTACCCAGCCCATGCGCTGCGACTGCTCGATGTTGTCCCGCGCGAGGTCGAGGATCATCTTGTCGGTCAGCTCGACCGCGTACGGGCCCGTCTCGAGGATCGCCTGCGACGACTCGAGCGCCTCCTGGACGTCACGGTAGTGGATGACCTCGAGCGCCGTCGCCTTCGGCCGCCGCACGAGGCGCATTCTCGCCTCGAGGATCGTGAGCAGCGTGCCCTCGGAGCCGACGACGAGCCGCGCCATGCTGAGCGGATGGTCCCCGCCCCCGCGAGGCTCCAATGAAATGAGCTCGTCCAGGTTGTAGCCGGAGACGCGCCGCCAGTGCTTCGGGTAGCGCGTGCGGATCTCGTCGGCGTAGGCCTCACGGATCGCCGCGACCTCGCGATAAATCTGCCCCTCCAGCCCGGGCGCCCGGCACTTGGCCGCGAAGGCGTGCGGCGTTACGTCGCCGAAGACGACCTTCGTGCCGTCGGCGAGGAGCGCCGTCAGCTCGATGACGTGGCTTACTGTCAGGCCGTACGCGATCGAGTGCGAGCCGCCGGAGTTGTTGCCGAGCATGCCGCCGAGGGTGGCCCGGTTGGAGGTCGAGGTGTCCGGACCGAAGAGAAGCCCCAGAGGGCCCACGTGATGGTTCAGCTCGTCCTGGACGACGCCCGGCTCGACGCGGCACCAGAGCTCCTCGCGGTTGACCTCGAGGACGCGATTGAGGTGCGACGAGAAATCCAGAACGAGCGCCTCGTTGACGGTCTGGCCGGTGAGCGAGGTCCCGCCGCCGCGCGCGAGGATAGCGACGCCGAGGCGCGCCGCCGTCTCGACGACGGCGTGGACGTCCTCGACGTGGCGCGGCACGACGACGCCGATCGGCTCGACCTCGTACATCGAGGCGTCGGTGGAGTAGAGCAGGCGCGAGGCGGGATCGAAGCGCACGTCGCCGCGGACGACGCGTCGCAGCTCGCGCTCGAGATCGGTCACGCGGCCATTATACGGTGAGCCAGTCGCGCCGCACGGGTACTATAGCCGCGTGCGGTCACGAATCGTTGCTCTCCTGCTCCTCACGATCCTGGTGCCGGCGGCGGGACACGCCGCGCCCGCGGCGCCCGGGTTCAGGGTGAAGACGCTCGACGGCGGGCAGACGCTCGACTCCCGCACCCTGATTGGCAAGAAGATCCTCGTGCTCCGCTTCCAGGCATCGTACTGCAAGCCGTGCGGCGCCGAGTCCGCGCCGCTCGGGGCGCTCGCCGAGCGCTATCGCGCCCGGGGTGTCGAAGTATGGGCGATCCACGTGCAGGACACCGCGGCCGACGCGCGCGCCTGGGTCGAGGCGCAGAAGGCGCCCTACCTCGTCGCGCTCGACCCGAAGTTGACAATCGCCAACCGCTACGGCTTCAAGGGCGCGCCCTACACCGTCGTCGTGGACCGCAAGGGCGAGATCGCGTGGCGCCTGCGTGGCGAGTCCGCACCGACGCGCCTGCCGCGAGTGCTGGACGTCATCCTCGCCCGCGAGAAGCAGCCCTCACGGAAGCTCTAGACTAGCGTCCGCTCGAGGCTGCGCAAGATTCCCGCTTGACACGTTTTCCCGGTGGCGGTGACGACGTGTCGCCGGCCTCCGGAAGATGCCGGCCCAGCGATCCGTACAGCCCCGTTAAGGGTCGCCGGGCTCAGCCGGTATCGAAAAATCATGGGTCGCGGCGCGATCGCAT
>JBOHQB010000082.1:0-3836 GCA_050731995.1 Candidatus Rokuibacteriota bacterium | reverse complement strand
CGCCAGTCCTTCTGGATCTCGAGGTCGGGTGCGAGGCGGGCAATCTCGGCGCTCGTCTCCGCCGGATGCGGCTTGTCGGTGCCGGGCTGCAGCAGGAGGGGCGTACGGCAGCGACGCACGAACTCGCGGCTCACCGAGAAGACGAAGTCGCCGCCGAACATATTGTGGCCGAATTTCTGAATCGTCTCTTCGGTCAGCGTGGAATCGCGGGCGAGCATGGTCTTGGCGAAACCCCGCACCGCTTCCTCCCAGGTGTCCCGGTTCTCGTGCATGCCGATCGGGTTCTGCAGCACGGCGGCGGTGACGCGCTCGGGCGCCAGCTCGCAGAGCGCGAGGCAGAAGCTGCCGCCGATGCAGCCGCCCATGACGTGGAAGCGGCGATGGCCGAGATGGTCCATCAGCGCCAGGTGATCGCTGGCGTAGGTGTTCCAGCCGTGGGTGGCCATCACGGTGCCCCGCGACTCTCCGGCGTTGCGCTGATCCATGCCGACCACACTGAACCGGTCGGCCAGATCGACCATGGGATTCATCCACGGCGGCGGGGCATCCGGATTGCTCGGGCTGTGGCGCCAGAACGCCAGCTGCGAGCGCAAGCCGCCCGGCGCGAAGAGCAGCAGGGGGTAGCCCGACCCGTGGACTTCGTAGTGGATCTCGGCATCGGAACGCGTGAATACCGGCATGGCCTACCTCCCGGGGGTGGTCGTCTCGGCTGCCGCGCCACGATATCACCGCTCGGCGCCGCTCGCCTCCCCTGTCGGCTAGAATCGCGCGGGATGGCAGCGTCACGTCGATCGGCGCGCGTAGGCCGGCGGTCCGGGTGGACGCCGGTCGACCGGCTGCGCGCGATCTGTCTGGCGCTGCCCGAGACCACCGAGAAGGTGGCGTGGGGCGAGCCCACGTGGCGCGTGAGGGGACGGCTCTTCGCCCAGCTCGACGACCACCATCACGGCGCCGACCACGGTGTGGCTGCCCGCGCCGCTCGGGGAGCAGGAGGCGATGATCTTCGTGGATCCCGCTGGGTCGGCGTGCGCATCGACCGGCGTCCCGACTGGGCGCTCCTGGCGAAGCTGATCGAGCAAGCGTATCGACAGGTGGCGCCGCCGGCTGTGCTCAAGAAATGGAGAAGGTCATGCGGGTGATCGACATGGAGTGCAGCGTGCCGAAGCGCGCGAGCGTCGAGGGCGATGGCCCGACGGCGGGCACGCCGGCGACGCCCGCCGCGCCGGCGGCGGAGCGGCCGGCCGGCTACGGCATGGCCAACTACGAGCGCATCTTCCGCTCGCGCGAGGGCGGTGGCGACACGCGGCCCGCCACGGAGCTCTCCGCGTACGTGGAGCACCTCGCGCGGATCGGCATCGTGCGCGCGCTGCCCTTCGGCACGTCAAACGACGAAGTCGCCGAGCTGCTGAGCGAGTACCCGGACCGCTTCATCGGCCTCGCGCGCATCAGCGCGCTCCACGGCATGCGCGGCGTTCGTGAGCTGGAGCACCGGGTGCGCGAGGAGAAATTCCACGCCCTCGGTGTCTCGGCCCTCGTGGACGGCATCCCGGCGAGCGATCGGCGCTACTATCCGCTCTACGCGAAGGCCGCCGAGCTCGGCATTCCCGTGCGCATCTACTCCTCGATGAACTACGCGACCGATCGGCCGTACGACCTCGGCCACCCGAGGCATCTCGACCAGGTGGCGATCGACTTTCCGGAGCTGACGCTCATCGGCGGTCTCGGGGGCTGGCCGTGGGTGAACGAGATGGTCGCGCTCGTCCGACGCCATCCGAGGCTACATCTCGACACGTCGGCCCACCGCGCCAAGTACCTCGGCCAGCGCGGGTCGGGCTGGGAGATGCTGATGCAGTTCGGCAACACACTCATCCAGGACAAGGTCCTCGTGGGACTCTCGGCGGGCCTCGTCGGGCAGCCGCACGAAACGCTGATCCAGGAGTACCTGGATCTTCCGCTCAAGGACACCGTCAAGGAAAAGTGGCTCTACCGAAACGCCGCGTGTGTGTTCGGACTCGAGTAACCTCGGTCACGACCTCGAGCTTGCGGTCGGGAGCGCTCATCGTGGCCGCGCGGCCATCTGCCCGGGGTCCATGCCGTAGAAGAGCTTGGCGCCCGCGTCGCCGGGGCGCGGCCAGGGATGCTCGCGCAGGACACGCTCGTCGATGTCGGCGCCCCAGCCGGGCGCGTCGGTGAGCCAGATATGGCCGTCGCGGATCACGGGCGGCTTCGTGACGAGCGGACCCTTCCACGGCACGTCGTCGATGTCGATCTCCATGATCCGCACGTTGGGAAGCACCGCGCACAGGTGGAGCGAGTGGAGGTCGGCGAGGTGGCTGTAGTAGTTGTGCGGGGCGATGTTGATCTCGCACGCCTCGGCGAGCCGTCCGATCTGCACCGCCTGCGAGAAGCCGTTCCAGGGCACGTCGATGATCGCAACGTCCACCGCGTGCCGCTCGAGGAACGGACGATACTGCCGGACGGTCACGAGGCTCTCGCACGAGGCCAGACGCGTGGAGGTGGACTGCTTGATCTGCAGCAGCGCGTCCGGGTCCCAGTTGTCGTACTCGAGCCACTGCATGTCGTAACGCTCGAGGAGCTTGGCGATTCGGAGCACGCCCTCGGTGCGGAAGTTGTAGTTCAGGTCCAGGCAGAGACCGACCTTCGGCCCGACCGCGTCGCGGAACGTGCCGATGAGTCGGTCGATGGCGTCCAGGATCTCGACCGTGGGCGCGCCGTCGGTCGTGTTGATGCCGCTGGCGAAGCCGGGGAAGTACACCGTGGCCGGCTCGCCCGGAATGACCATGTTGGTCTTGAGCGCGGTGAATCCGCGGGCCACCACCTCGCGCCCGAGCGCCGCGACGTCGTCGTAGGTCTTGAGCGGCGGCGTGCCGAGTATCGTGCCCATCCGCGCCCGTGTCGTGCCTCAGTGCGACCAGTAGAGACGCATCCGATCGCGCAGCGGGCCACCGAACAGCTCGTAGACCGGCACGCCGAGCGCCTTGGCCTTGATGTCCCAGAGCGCCAGCTCGATGCCGGCCATCGCCTTGTGGGAGACGCCGCCGCTGTTCTGCCGCACCCGGCGGAGCATGTCCCAGTAGAGACGCTCCACGGGCCGGGGGTCCTGCCCGATCAGGAGGTCGGCGAGATCGCGGACGCATCCGGCGATGCCGTAGGGGCTCCGGTTGTCGCTGCACTCGCCCCAGCCGACGAGGCCGGTGTCCGTCTCGATCCGCACGAAGGTCCACGGTCGCCAGCCGCCGTCGCAGTGCAGCGCCTCCACCCGCGCGATCTTCATCGCTCCTCCTTGTCGACGCGCGCCGCCCGGAGCAGCACCTCGGGCGTGTCGGGGTTGATCGAGCAGTCGGGCCCGAGCAGGAGCGCGCGTCCTCCCATCTCGCGCACGGCCGCACGCGCGTGGCCGGCGACCGCGTCGGCTGTGAGCGTCGCGATCATGGGCTTGGCGGGGAGCCCGCCCATCACCGCTCGCCCGGTCCGGCGACGGCCGTCGCGCAGGGAGGGATTGCCCTCGGCGAGGGCCCAGGAGAACGCATGGACCGGATAGTCCGCGAACTCGTCGAAGTGCACCGCGGGACCGCACACGTGCAGCACGTTGAACGTGGCCGCCGCGACGGTGTCGAGCACCCGCCGATCCCAGGGCCGCTGGAAGCGCCGGCACTCCGCCGGGGTGAGCAGATCACGCCGAGCGACGTTCGTCGCGTAGAAGAGGCCGTCGGCGCCGGCCCGGAGGGCGTGACGCGCGTAGCCGGCCAGCGTGTCGGCGACGGCGGCGAGAGCGCTCTCGAGCGCGGCGGGCTCCTCGCGCGCGATCGCCAGCG
>JBOHQB010000081.1:0-1805 GCA_050731995.1 Candidatus Rokuibacteriota bacterium | reverse complement strand
GGCGAGCTGGTCGAGGTGGTCCGGGAGGATCTGGTGCGCGGCCTGCGGACGCCCACCATCGGCCGCCGGGGGATGACCGCGGAGCAGGTCCTGCGGGCCTTCGTCCTCCAGCGCGTCAAGGCGTGGGATCTGCGGGAACTTCGCGAGCGCACGGCCGACGGTTACACCTTGCGCGGCTTCACCCGGTTTTTCAGTGCCCCCGTCCCGCGCCACGACGCGTTTCACCGCGCCTTCACCCGGCTCACGCCGGCCACGGTGCGCGCCATCAACGACGCGGTCGTGCGCGCCGCCGTCGCCCTGGAGCTCGAAGACGGCACCCCGCTGCGGGTCGATCCCACCGTCGTGCAAACGGCCATCCACTTCCCCACCGACTCCACCTTGCTGTGGGATACCGTGCGCGTCCTCACCCGGCTCGTGCGGCGGCTGCGCCCGCTGCTGCCGAGTCCCCCGCCGCCCTTCCCCACTCGCACCCGGTGCGCGCGCCGGCGCATGCAGGCGCTGCAGCGGCTGACCGCGACGCAGCGCCAGACCCAGCAGGTTCCCACCTACCGCGCCCTGATCCGGGTCACCGAGCAGGTCGTCCAGGCCGCGCGCGCCGTGGTCGCGGTCGCCCCAGACGGCGGAGGGGGCGAGCCCCTCGCGGCGGCGCACCGGGCCGCGCTGGCGCAGGAGATCACCCACTATTGTGACCTGGCCGATCGCGTGGTGGCTCAGGCTCGCCGTCGCGTCCTGCAGGGCGAGACCGTCCCGACCGCGGAGAAACTCTTCTCGATCTTCGAGCCCCACACCGACCTCATCAAGCGGGGCAAGGCCCAGACGCCGGTCGAGTTCGGGCACAAGGTCTTCCTCGCCGAGAGCGCCATTGGCCTGATCACGGACTACCGCGTCCTCGACGGCAACCCTCCCGACACCGAGCACGTGGGGCCCGTCTTGGACCGGCATCACCAGCTCTTCGGCACCGCGCCCGGCCTCTTCGCGGCGGACCGCGGCTTCTCCAGCGCCGAGACCGTGGCCGCGTGCGCGGACGCCGGCGTCGCGACGGAGTGCCTCCCCCAGCGCGGGGGCACCAAGACGCCCACCGGCTCCGCCCATGAGAAGAGTCGCGCGTTCCGCAGAAGCCAGCGGTTCCGGGCAGGCATCGAAGGCCGCATCTCCGTCCTGTTCCGCGGCCGAGGCATGAAGCGCTGTCCGCTCCATGGGCCCCTCCGCTTCGAAGTCTTCGTGGGCGCGGCCGTGCTGGCCAATAACCTCCTGATCATTGCCGCCCAACTGGCGCGGACCTCCTCCCGGCGTCGCCGCCGCGCCGCGTAACCGCTCACCGATCTCGGCGGGTCGCAGGACAGCGGGCGACGTCTTCTCTTGCACCGACTGATCGCTTCTTCGCATGCCCCCACGCCTCGGTCGATCGCCGCCATCACGAGGCGTTCCCTGCTCCACTGCCCCGATCCGGTGGACACACCACACTTTTGGCAGTTTCGCGACAGAAACTAGCTAGGGCGAGCAGCTCGTGCCGGCCGGCGCTCCCGACCTGGCCGACCACGACGGGTCCCGTATGAATCCCCACCCGCACGGCCAGGCGCTGCTCGGGGCCGGCGTTCAGAACGCCGACGGCGTCGATGATCCCGAGCCCCGCCCGGACGGCGCGCTGCGCGTCGTCCTCGTGCGCCCGTGGATATCCGAAGTAGACGAGCAGACCGTCGCCGAGGTACTGCGCAATGTGGCCGTCGAAGCACGCGATCACCTCCGCGCCGGCCATCTGGTAGGCACGGACGACCTCTCGCAGGTCCTCGGGATCCAGCCCCGAC
>JBOHQB010000080.1:0-4921 GCA_050731995.1 Candidatus Rokuibacteriota bacterium | reverse complement strand
GCGGGCGGCGCCGTGCCCTCGCCGTTCGACTGCTGGCTCGTGCTGCGCGGCATCCGCACGCTGCCCTATCGCGTGCGCGCGCAGTCCGAGCACGCGCTCAAGGTCGCGGCGTTCCTCGCGTCCCACGCGCGCGTCGAGCGCGTGCACTATCCGGGTCTGCCCACGCACGCCGGGCACGAGATCGCGCGGCGCCAGATGGCGCTCTTCGGCGGCATGCTGTCGGTGCAGGTGAAGGGTGGCGCCGACGCGGCGATGGCGGTCGCGGCCAAGGTTCGGGTCTTCACGCGCGCGACCTCGTTCGGCGGGACCGAGAGCCTCCTCGAGCACCGCGCGTCGATCGAGGGGCCAGGCACGACCACGCCCGACAACCTGCTGCGCGTGTCCATTGGCCTCGAGCATCCCGACGACCTGATCGAGGATCTGGCACAGGCGCTGGGCTAGGAGGGACGCATGCGACTCGAGGGACGCACGGCGTTGGTGACGGGCGCGGCGCGCGGCATCGGGCTCGCGATCGCCGCGCGGCTGACGGCCGACGGCGCGCGCGTCGCTCTCGTGGACCGCGACCCCGATGTGGAGGCGACGGCGAAGTCGGTCGGTCGCGAGACGCTGGCCCTCGTCGCGGACCTCACGCGGACGGCGGACGCCGACCGTGTCGTCGCCACGGCCCACGATCGCTGGGGACGTCTCGACATCGTCGTGAACAACGCCGGCATCACAGGGCGCTCGTATCCGATCCAGGATCTGACCGACGACGACTGGCACGAGGTGATCGCCTGCGACCTCACGAGCGTTTTCCTCGTGTGCCGTGCCGCCATCCGCGTCATGCTGCCGGCGGGCCGCGGGCGCATCGTCAACATCGCCTCGATCGCGGGCAAGGAGGGCAATCCCACGCTCGTGCCGTACTCGGCCGCGAAGGCGGGCGTGATCGGGCTCACGAAGGCGCTCGCCAAGGAGGTCGCGACGCGGGGCATCCTCGTCAGCGCCGTCGCGCCGGCGGTGATCGGCACCGAGCTGCTCAAGCAGATGACGCCCGAGACGGTCGCGATGCTCGTCGCCAAGATTCCGATGGGGCGCGTCGGCGAGCCCGGGGAGGTCGCGGCGCTCGTCGCGTGGCTCGCCTCCGACGAGTGCTCGTTCTCGACGGGCGCGGTCTGGGACCTCTCGGGCGGCCGGGCGACCTATTGAACTTGGGGGCATTTCGGGACGGCGTCGCGCGTCACGAGGAGCGCCACGGCTCCGCCGGGGCGCTTCCGAGCGCCCGGGGGGCTTGGGGGGCCCTTCGAGGCCCCCCATTTCAGTGGTATCGTATGGGCCCATGCCCAGGGAGCGGCACGTCGACCTCCTCATGAAGAAGCTGCTCCAGGCGATCGAGGCGTCGCTTGCGGCGACCGAGGCGGCACGCGACGCCGTGCAGGAGATCATCAAGCGCGGCGCCGATACCGGCATCTTCTTTTCCGGATCGCGGGCGCGCGGCGGCTTCTCGGCCGCGCTGACGGACCAGGACCGGGAGTTCCTGCGCGCCGTCTCCATCAAGCCCGAGCGGTAACCGTGCGGCTCCTCGCCATCCTGTTCTGGGTGGCGCTCGCCGTCCTCGTCGTGCATGTCCTCACCCGCGCCTTGCGCCCGCGCCTCCGGCTCGGGCGGCCGTCCGACGCCCTCGACGAGCTCGTGAAAGATCCGGTCTGCCTGACCTACGTCGTGCGCTCGCGCGCCGTGCGGCGTGACGGAGCCGACGGCCCGCGTTATTTCTGCAGCGCGGAGTGCGCGGCGCGCGCCGGCCGCGACTGACGGCGCCGGCGCGCGTGTCCGCAGGGACGCCCCATCCCGACGTCTGGCGCGACTGCGACGCGCAGGCGAACGTCGGCGCGCTCGCGTGCTCGCTCGAAACGCGGGGCGCGACGCCGGCGCACCGCCGCATCAGGCTGCGCTTCCTGAAGTTCGTGCCCGTCCGTCGCGGCGACCATGTCCTCGAGGTCGGCTGCGGCACCGGCGTCGTCCTCCGCGATCTCGCACCGCTCACCGGCCCGCGCGGGTCCGTCACCGGGCTCGATCGAAGCCGGGCCCTCCTGTCCGTCGCCCGGCGCCTCTGCCGCGGGACACGGGGCGGCCGTATCACGCTGCGCCACGGCGACGCCGCGCGGCTGCCCTTCGCCGACCGCCGCTTCGACACGGCGCTCGGAATCACGGTGATCCTGCACGTCGCCGATCCGCTCGCGGTCGTGCGCGAGCTGGCGCGTGTGACACGGCCCGGCGGCCGCGTGGGACTCCAAGACCAGGATTTCGGGATCGTCGCCGTCGCCCATCCGGACCGCGGCCTCACCGACAGGATCATGGACGGCGTGGCCGCGCACGTCTACGAGGAGCCGTACAGCGGCCGGCGGCTGCCGGCGCTGCTGCGGGCGGCGGGACTCGAGCGCGTGCGGCTCGTCACCGACGTCTTCCAGGACACGACGCTCGAGCCGTGGTCGCACACCTTCCTCGAGCGGCGCGCCGAGAACGCGGTGCGCTTCGGCATCGTCGACGCCCCGACGGCGCAACGCTGGCTCGACGGGTTCGGGCCGCTCGTCGCCGAGGGCGCGTTCGTCCTGACGCTGAACTACTACGGCGCGGTCGGCGTCAAGCCGGCGCGCGCGCGGTGATGAGCGACGCGGGGCAGCCGGTCGAGACCCGACGGGGGGCGGGCCCGCGGATCGTCGCCGCCGCGGTCGCGATCGGCGTCGCCCTGCTGGCGGTCGCGGCGGCCGCCCAGCAGACGAAGTCCCCTCGCGTCGACGGTGGGGCGGCGCTCCGCCACGTCGAGCGGCTGGTCGCGATCGGACCGCGTCCGTCCGGCTCGACGGCGCTCGACCGGGCGCGCGACTACATCGTCGGCGAGCTCCGGCGCTCGGGCATCGAGACGCGCGTCCGGCGCTTCGACGCCGCCACGCCGCACGGACGGATCGGGATGGCGAACATCGTCGCGGTCCTGCCCGGCCGGAGGCCCGACGTGATCATGCTCGCCGGCCACTACGACACGAAGTGGTTCAAGGAGCTCCGCTTCGTCGGCGCCAACGATGGCGGGTCGAGCGCGGCGCTGCTGATCGAGCTGGCCAGGGCGCTGCAGGCGGCGCCCCGCGAGTTCACCTACTGGATCGTCTGGTTCGACGGCGAGGAGGCCCGCGTGCGCTGGACCGCCGAGGACAGCCTCTACGGCTCGCGCCGTCTCGCCGGGGAGCTTCAGCGAGAGGGGCGGCTGCCGAAGGCGCTGATCGTCGTGGACATGATCGGCGACAGGGATCTCGGAATTCTGAGAGAGACGCTCTCGACCGCGTGGCTCACCGACCTCCTCTGGGCGAGCGCGGCGCGGCTCGGGCACGGCCGGCATTTCCTGCGTGACGAGCAGCAGGTCGAGGACGACCACGCGCCGTTCCTTCGACTCGGCGTGCCCGCGGCGCTGCTCATCGACTTCGACTTTCCGCCGTGGCACACGGCCGGAGATACCCCGGACACGGTCTCGGCGAAGAGCCTGGCGATCGTCGGCGAGGTCGTGCTCGACGCGCTTCCGGCCATCGAGCAACGCCTGGCCGGACGATAAGATGACGACGAAGGTATAATCGCCTCGATGCCGCGCGTCCGTGAGATCGAGGAACCCGGCGACAGCCCGATCCTCCAGGAGACCTACGCCAAGGAGCGCGAGCTCTTCGGCTTCGTCCTCAACACGACCAAGGTCCAGGCGCACGCGCCGGGCATCATGAAGGCGGCCAAGCAGCTCTCGGCCGCGGTGGACAAGTCGGGGCTCCTGCCGCCCGAGCTTCTCTCGCTCGTGTATCTGCGCGTGGCGCTCATCAACGGGTGTCCGTTCTGAATCGACATCAATGCATCCCGTGGGATGCAGGCGGGCGCGTCGGAGGCGAAGATCCGTGCCGTGCCGGAGTCGGCGACGAGCGCCCTGTTCACGGAGCGCGAGCGCGCGGCGCTCGCCTATGCCGAGGCGATGACGGTCACGGGCCAAAGGGTCACCGACGATCTCTTCGCGCGCGTGCGGACGCACTTCGGCGAGGCGGAGATCGTCGAGCTGACGGCCGCCGTCGCGCTCGAGAACTTCCGCTCCAAGTTCAACACGGCCCTGGGCATCGAGGCGCAGGGGTTCTGCGTAAATCAATGATCATCATGCGATCCGCTCTCCGAACTCGACGCGGCGCGCATTGCGACGCGGTGCTGCTCTTCACGGTGGTGCTCGCAATCCTGTTCCCATCGCTTGTCGTTGGCGACGAGCTGCTGATGGGCGGGATGACGTGGATGACGCAGTACCCCGCGACCTGGAACGCCGGCGCACCGAAAGTAGTATCGGACGGCCTGCATGACTACGCTGTGCTATGCGGCTTCAGCAGTTCGCAGACATTGTGCTCGGTCGTGCGGAAGCGGGGACTGGAAGGCTGGACCCAAGGCGGCGCCACATGGATCTCGGTCCAGCCGCCGGTGGCCGTCATCGACCGCAAAGGCCGCCTCAACATTTTCTACAACGATCCGCAGCTGCACCACATCCGCTTCGATCATCCATCCGTGGATATCCTGCACTGGGTTGAGATTCCCACACGCTTTAGCGGTCCTGTCGCCTATCTCCACGCGGGCTACGATGCGTCAATCGACACGATCATGCTCGCGTTCAATGAGACGACGACGTGGACGGTCTACTTCGCCGTCAAATATACTGACGTGAACGACTGGATAATCTCGACGCTGCCCTCGGCCGATCCGAACACGCTCTATCTGTACGCACGCACGCTTCACGCGGGGGGTCGCTACTTCGTGCTCGTGGGTGAGCACCCGCGCGGATCTCCGAACGCCAACTACACGGCAGCGATTCTGTTCGAGAGCGCTTCCCCATTCGGGCCATGGGGGACACGGGTGATTCATCGCGTGACAGGAGAGAACGCTGGTG
>JBOHQB010000079.1:0-1914 GCA_050731995.1 Candidatus Rokuibacteriota bacterium | reverse complement strand
AACCAGGTGATCGCCGAGGAGAAGGGCTGGGTGTACGGCAACGTGCGCCCGGGCGGTCGCGCGTACTTCCGCATCGCGATCCCCGCGACCGGCCACGCGCGTCGCATCATCGTCGAGTCGTTCGTGCTGCAGGCCACCGAGTCGCCATGATGGATCGGGCGGGCCGGTCGACTCCGGCGCCGGCTGACGCGCGGCTCGTCGAACGGCTCCGGCGCGGCGACACGACCGCGCTGGAGGATCTGATGGCCGAGTACGGCGGGCGCGTCTACCGGCTCGCGTGGGGCATCACGCGCGACCAGGGTGACGCCGAAGAGGTGGTGCAGGACGTCTTCCTCACGATCGCGCAGAAAGTGTCCACGTTCGAGGGGCGCTCGGCGTTCGGCAGCTGGATCTACCGGATCTCGACGAACGCGGCGCTGAACAAGCGCCGCGGCAAGCGCCGCGAGGTCGAGACGTCCCTGGAGGAGCACCTGCCGAGCTACGAGGACGACGGTCACCGCAAGGGGGATCGCAGCTTCCTGCTGGCGGACTGGTCGCAGAGCCCGGAGGCCGAGCTCCTCTCGGGCGAGGCCCGCCGCACCCTGGAGCGGGCGCTGGACGCGCTGCCGGAGACCTACCGGGCGGTGCTGGTGCTCCGCGACGTCGAGGAGCTCGCGAACGAAGAGGTCGCGGAGACGCTCGGCGAATCGGTCGCGTCCGTGAAGTCGCGCCTGCATCGCGCGCGGATGGCGCTCCGCGAGCAGCTCACCCGATCGCTGGTGTCGCATTGACGCCCTGGAGCCATCGGTCCCCGGCGAACCCCGGGGAGGCGGAGGCGTGTCCCAAGGACATATGACCTGCAAGGAGACGATCGCGCGGCTTTCCGAATACCTCGACGCCGAGCTGACATCCGAGACGCTGGCGCAGCTCGAAGCCCACCTCGGCATCTGCGCGCCCTGCCGCGCGTATCTCGCGACCTACCGGAAGACCCGGGACCTCGCGGCGAAGGTGAATCGGGTCGATCTGCCGGAGGAGCTGAAGGCGCGCCTCCGCGCCCTCCTTGCGCCGCCAGGCTCGACTCGCTCGTGAGGTTCGTGGACCGGGTCGCGCTGATCACCGCGGCGGGTCGCGGCATCGGCCGGGCCACGGCCGAGATCATCGGCCGGGAGGGCGGGACCGTCGTGGCCGTGGACCTCGATCAGGCCGCCCTGGACGAGGTCGTGGAGACGGTTCGCAAGGCGGGCGGCGTGGCGCACGCCGTGCGGGCGGACGCGCTGGATGCGTCCCAGGTGGGCGCGACCGTGCGCGCGACCGCGGAGCAGCACGGGCGCATCGACATCCTGGTCAACGCCGTCGGCGGCAGCACCATCATCCAGAAGCCCGCCGCGCCCGTGGACGAGCTCGCGCTCGAGGACTGGCAGCGACTGCTGCATTTCAACCTCACCGGAACGTTCCTGTTCTGCAACGCGGTCGTCCCCGTCATGAAGCGGAGGCGATCCGGCAAGATCGTGAACATCTCGTCGATCGCGGGGCGGGGCAAGAGCGCGTCGAGCAGCAGCGCCTACGCCACGGCGAAGGGCGGCATCATCGCGCTGACGCGCAAGCTCGCGTTCGAGCTGGGTCCGCACGGGATCACGGTGAACGCGATCGCGCCGAGCCTGACGCTCAGCCCGCGCCTTCGCCCGCGCTGGGACGGCATGTCGCCCGAGGCGCGCGCCGCGGAGACGGCACGCGTGCCGCTCGGCCGGATCGCGGAGCCCGAGGACCAGGCGCGCGTCATCTGCTTCCTCGCCTCGGCCGACGCCGACTTTGTCACGGGCGTGACGATCGACGTGACCGGCGGCCAATAGACATGGGGGCCCCGAGATGGCCCCCAACCCCCCAACGTTCGGAGCGCACCGGCAAAGCCGTCGCGCTCCTCGATACCCCCAAGGC
>JBOHQB010000078.1:0-5035 GCA_050731995.1 Candidatus Rokuibacteriota bacterium | reverse complement strand
GCGCTCGGCCGGGGCCTGCGGGCCGGCGTCCGCGCCGGCGCCGCCGCCTACCGCCGGAGCCGCGGCCGGCGCTGAGCCCCCCGGCCCGGATGACCCTGCCTGAGCGGCGGCGCCTGACCGACGTCGCTCGCGGCGAGAAGCCGGCCGACCTCTACGTCCGCGGCGGCACGCTGCTCAACGTGCTGACGGGCGAGCTGTACCCGGCGAACGTCGCCGTCGCCGGCGAGCGCGTCGCGTACGTCGGGCTGCGCGGCGAGATGGTGGGTCCGCGGACGCAGATCGTCGAGGCGCGCGGGCGCGTGCTCGTGCCCGGCTACATCGACCCACACGTCCATCCCGCCCACATGATCACGCCGTCGGCGCTCGCGCGGCACCTCCTGCCGCTCGGCACGACGACCCTCTTCGGCGACACGCTGCAGTTCTGGGAGCTGGGGGGGCTCGGCGCCTTTCGCCGGGTCGCCGACGCGCTCGCGTCGTCGCCGCTCAAGTTCTACTGGATGATCCGGCCGCACGCCCAGAGCCGGACGACCGACGAGCCGAAGCGCTTCCCGCTGCGCGACTTCGTGCGCGCGCTCGAGCATCCGTGGGCTGTCGCCGCGGGCGAGGTGACGCGCTGGCCCGACGTCCACGCGGGCGAGCCCGGCCTGCTGGCGCGACTCCACCTGGCGCTCCGCCGCCGGCGGCGGGTGGAGGGGCACACCGCCGGCGCCGCCGCCGAGAAGATCCCGGGGCTCGCGGCCGGCGGGCTCACCTCCGACCACGAGGCGATCACGGCGCAGGAGGTCCTCGACCGCGCGCGGCAGGGGATCGCGGTCATGCTGCGCGAGTCGTCGCTGCGTCCGGATCTGCGCGGCCTGCTCGACGCGCTGAAGGAGGCGCCGGCGCTCGCCTCGCGCGCGATGCTCACCGCCGACGGCTCGATGCCCGCCTTCATCCGCGACCACGGCTTCGTGGACCACCTGATCCGGACCGCGCTCGACCGCGGCGTGCCGCCGGTCGACGCGTATCGCATGGCCACGCTCAACGCGGCGACCTACTACCACATGGACGGCGACCTCGGCTCGATCGCGCCGGGTCGCTACGCCGATATCTGCGTGCTCGCCGACCTGAGCGAGCCCCGACCGGAGGCCGTGATCGCGCGCGGCCGCCTCGCAGCCGAAGCGGGGCGCCTGCGGGTGCGCGTGCCCGAGCCGTCGTGGCGGCGCGTCTTCGCCTCGCCGCGCGCGCGGCTCGCGTATCGCTGGCGCGCGGCGCCCGACGACTTCCGGCTTCCCCGTCGCGCGTCGTACCCGATCGCGCGCCTCGTGAGCGCGGTGATCACGCGGCTCGAGGAGCGCGCGCCCGGTCCGGGCGACCTCCGCGCGGCGCTCGTCGACCGCGCCGGGCGCTGGGTCGCGCCCGGGCTCGTCGCGGGCTTCGCCGACCGCCTCGACGGGCTCGCGGCGACGCTCACGACCGACTTCAACATCGTGGTGCTCGGGCGGCGCCCCGACGCGATGGCGCGCGCCGTCAACCGGCTCCTGGCCCTGCGCGGCGGCGTCGTCGTCGCAGAGGGCGAGGGGATCGCCTGGGAGCTGGCGCTGCCGCTCGGCGGCATCATGACGCGCGGCAGTCTGTCGGAGGCCGCGCGCTGGGAGGATGAGCTGCGCGCCGTGCTCGTCGCCCGCGGCTACGCCTTCCACGATCCGCTCTTCACGCTGCTGTTCCTCTCCGCCGACTTCCTGCCGGCGGTCCGGCTCACACCGCTCGGCGTGTGGGACGTCAAGCGGAGCCGCGTGCTCCTGCCCCGGCGCCGCCGTTGATCCGCGCGGCACGCCTGGCGCTCCTCGCGCTGCTGCTGCTCCCCGGGCACGCCCTCGCCGAGGGAACGTTCGCCGAGGGCGTCCACGCGGGACGTGCCTACCGGCTGTGGGTCCCGGCGCGGCGCGCGCCCGACGCGCCGCTCGTCGTCGCTCTGCACGGCTGCTGGCAGACACCGGAGGACTTCGCGCTCGGCACGCGGCTCAACGAGGCCGCCGCGCAGCGCGGGCTGCTCGCGCTCTATCCGGCGCAGGGGCGACGGGACAACGCCTATCGCTGCTGGAACTGGTTCGACGCGGCGAGCCAGTCGGGCGGCGGCGAGACGGCGGAGCTCGTCGCGCTCGCCCGGCGCGTCCAGGCCGAGCACGGGCTCGCCGAGCGGCGCGTCGTCGTGCTCGGCTTCTCCGCGGGCGGCTTCATGGCGGTCAACCTCGCGTGCGCCGCGCCCGATCTCGTCGCGGCGATCGGGGTGATGGCCGGCGGCCCGTTCAAATGCGCCGTGGGGCCGGAGGCGGCGATCCAGTGCATGCGGGGTCTGGCGCGCGACGGGCGCGTCGGTAGCGCGCGCGCCTGCGCGGCCGCCGCGGGCGGACGGAGAATCGCGCCGCGCGCCTCGCTCTGGCACGGCGCCTTCGACCCGGTCGTGAGCCCGACGAACCTCACGGCGCTCGAGACGATGCTCGCCGGCCTGCTCGACGCGGCGACATCCCTCACGGAGGCGCGCGAGGGGGCCGTCCACGCGGTCTATCGTGACGCGCGCGGCGCGCCGGTGATGGAGACGTGGCTCGTGGCCGGTATGGGGCACGCGTGGAGCGGGGGCGACCCCCGCGCGACCCACACCTTCCCGCCGGGCCCGCGCGCGACCTCGCTCATGCTCGACTTCCTCCTGGGCGCGCCCGCGCGCTGACGGCCCGCGCGGGGCCGGGGCCCGGTTGCGCCGGGCCGGCGACGCGACACTCCGCACCTCGTTGTCCGTCCGCCGGTTTTCCCGTACACTCGGCCAACCAACGCTCTTGTCGTCCCATCAGGAGGAGGCTCCATGTCACGTGCGCGCGCATCGATCTCGCTGGCCGTCGCGGCCGCGGTCGTGGTCACCGTCGTGGTCACGCCGGCCGTCAGCCAGACGCCGGCCGGGGCGCAGACCCCGAAGGCGGGCGGCGTCCTCAACATCACCCAGCGCGAAGACCTGCCCCAGGGCTTCGCGATCCACGAAACGTCGACGATCTCGAGCGTGTGGCCCGTGATGCCGTGCTTCTCGAACCTCGTCATCTACGATCCGCTGAAGAAGACCGAGAGCATCGACACGGTCATCGGCGAGCTTGCCGAGAAGTGGTCGTGGCAGGACAACTACCGGAACCTCGTCTTCTTCCTGCGCAAGGGCGTGAAGTGGCACGACGGGCAGCCCTTCACGTCGAAGGACGTCAAGTTCACCTTCGACATGCTCCGCGAGGCGCCGGACGCGCCCGCGAAGCTTCGGATCAACCCGCGCAAGGACTGGTACTCGAACATCGAGGCGGTGGAGGCCGCGGAGCCGCACACGGTCGTCTTCCGGCTGAAGAAGCCGCAGCCCTCGCTGCTGCTCATGCTCGCGTCCGGCTACACGCCTGTGTACGCGGCGCACGTGCCGCCCGCGAGCTACCGCACGACCTGCGTCGGGACCGGCCCGTTCAAGCTCAAGGAGTGGCGCAAGGGCGAGTTCGTCGACTACGTGAAGAACCCGGACTACTTCGTCAAGGGGAGGCCGTACCTCGACGGCCTGAGGTACATCGTGATCGTGGAGCGCGGCACGCGCATCGCCGCGCTCCAGGCGGGGCAGGTGGACGTGTCGTTCCCCGGCGAGGTCCCGAAGGCCGCGGCCGAGCAGCTCAAGAAGGCCGTGCCGCAGCTCGTGATCACCGAGTTCAGCCAGAACGTGAACGACAACATCATCATGAACATCAAGAAGCCGCCCTTCGACAATCAGAAGATCAGGCTCGCCGTGAGCCACGCGATCGACCGGCGCGCGCTCGTGCGCGCCGTCCACCAGGGCGCGGCGGCCGTGGGCGCGTCGCTCGCGCCGAAGCCGCACGGCGTCTGGGGGCTCCTGGACAAGGACCTGCTCGCCCAGCCGGGCTACGGCGCGGACCCGGCGACGGAGAAGGACAAGGCGCGGAAGCTGCTTGCCGAGGCGGGCATCACGAAGGACAAGCCGCTCCGGGTCGAGATGGTGACGCGTGCCATCGCGATCTACGTGGACATGGCGTCCTTCGTCATCAACGAGCTGAAGCAGGTCGGCATCGAGGCGTCGCTCAAGCAGGTCGAGACCGCGCAGTGGCACGCGATGGCCACGCGCGGCGACTACCAGATCGGCGCGAACCTCACCGGCATCGGCCCCGACGACCCGGACGCGAACTTCTACGAGAACTACGGCTGCGGCTCGCCGCGCAACTACAGCCAGTACTGCAGCGAGCAGGTGATGGCGATGATCGCCCAGCAGTCGCAGGAGCTGAACCTCGCCAAGCGCCTGGCGATGGTGCACGCCATTCAGAAGAAGCTGGAGGAGGACGCGGCGCGGCCGATGCTGGACTGGAAGCTCGACTACTTCACGGTGTGGCCGCACGTGAAGAACCTGGTCCCGCACCAGTCGATCTACAACTTCGGCCGGATGCAGGACGTGTGGCGCGACAAGTAAAAACGGGCACGCGGGGCGCGGCGGAGCCCTGACGTGAAGACGTACGTCCTGCAGCGTCTGGGCATCGCGCTGCTGACGCTGCTCGGCATGTCCATCGTCATCTTCGTGCTGCTGCGGCTGGCGCCGGGTGACATCGTCGACATCCTCTTCGCCACGGCCGGCTACGTCAGCCCGTCCGAGAAGCAGGCGATCCTCAAGGAGCTCGGCATGGACCGTCCGTACTGGGTCCAGTATGTCGACTGGCTCGGGCAGATCGTCACCTTCGACCTCGGCAAGTCGTACCGCTACGACCTGCCCGCCTGGCAGATCATCAAGCCGCTCGTCCCGGTGACGGTCGAGCTCGCCGCGCTGTCGCTCATCGTCGCCGTGGTGCTCGGCGTGCCGACGGGCGTGATCAGCGCCGTGCGCCAGGACACGACGCTCGACTACGTGCTGCGGGTGCTCAGCCTCGCGGGGCTCTCCATGCCGGCCTTCTGGCTCGGCATGGTGATCATCCTTGCCATGGTCACGTGGCTCGGCTGGATCCCGCCGATGACGTACGTGTCGCCGACGCAGGACTTCCGG
>JBOHQB010000077.1:0-15394 GCA_050731995.1 Candidatus Rokuibacteriota bacterium | reverse complement strand
GACCCGGCCCTCGTTGCGTGCATCGAGGACGGGCTGCGCGTGAGCCTCGTCGACTACATCCAGACGCGCGACCGCAAGCTCGCGTTCTGGGACACGGTGCGGCCGCTCTGCGAGACTCACGCAGTCCTGTTGACACCCAGCGTCTCGGTGGCCGCCTTCGAGGTGGCACGTCTGAATCCGGCTCATTTTCCCCAGCACGCGTGGGACTGGTTCCCGTGGGCGTCGTTCTCGTACCCGTTCAACTTCACGGGGCAGCCCGCGGCGACCGTCCCGGCCGGCTTCACCGCCAGGGGGCTGCCGGTCGGGCTCCAGATCGTCGGGCGACGCTTCGACGACCTGACGGTCCTGCAGGCCTCCGCCGCGTTCGAGATCGTCCGTCCGTGGGCCGCGCGGCGGCCGCCCGACTTCGCGTCTTGACGACCTCGCGGCTGGCGACGGCCCTGGTCGCGGCGGTCCTCCTCGCGGCCTGCGAGCGCGCGCCGGGGCCCGGCGCCCCGACGACGTCCCTCACGGTCGTGATCGCGGAGTACAGCAAGGAGCACACGCGACCGTTCTGGCAGAGCCTCTCGGAGCAGTACACGAAGCAGACGGGCGTGAAGGTCGATCTCCGCGTCGTCGACTGGAATTCCATCGACCAGCAGGTCAGCACCATGATCCAGAGCAACCGGCCGCCCGACGTGCTGAACCTGAATTCCTTCTCCAGCTACGCCAGAGACGGCCTCCTCTACGCGGCCGACGAGGTGCTCTCGCCGAAGACGCACGCCGACTTCCTCGAGCCCTTCGCGCGCGGCGGGGAGTATCAGGGCAAGCTCTACGGCTTCCCCATCCTCTCGAGCGCGCGGGCGTTCTTCTACAACAAGGACCTCTTCGCGCGGGCCGGCGTGGCCGCGCCGCCAAAGACGTGGGACGAGTTCGTCCAGGCCGCCCGCAAGGTCCAGGCGCTCGGGGGCGGCGTGATCGGCTACGCGATGCCGCTCGGCCCGGAGGAAGCCCAGGCCGAGTGGTCCATCTGGATGTGGAACAACGGCGGAGACTGGAAGTCGGGCGATGCGTGGGCCATCAACAGCGACCCGAACACGCGGACGCTGCGCTTCCTCGCCGACCTCGCCAACCGCCACAAGGTCACGCAGGTCAATCCCGGCAAGACCAACCGCACCGACGGGGCCTTCCAGCTCTTCAAGGACGGCCGGGTCGGCATGGTCATGGGCTTCAGCCCCCTGGCCGCCCAGCTCGACGCCGAGAAGAAGGTGAACTACGGCGTCACCGAAATGCCGACCGCGGTCGGGCGCGCCGTCACCCTCGGCGTCGAGGACTATCTGATGGCCTTCAGGAAGAAGGGCACCCAGGACGCGGCGCGGCAGTTCCTCGACCTCTACTACCGGCCGGAGAACATCACGCGCTGGATCATCGCCGAGGGCTTTCTGCCCGTGACGAAGTCGGGGCTGCAGCAGATGAGCCCGAACGCGAAGCTCAAGCCGTACCTGGACGCGCTGCCGTCGGCTCGGCTCGTGCCGACGACGGATCCCGCATGGGACCGGGTCAAGCTCGACGTCCAGCAGAGCATCGGCCTCGCCGTGCAGCCCGGAGGCAACCCGAAGCAGGTGCTCGACCGGCTTCAGCAGAACGCCGTGGCCGCGGCGGGCGGCCGCTGAGCCCGGCGCCGTCGCGCACGACCGCGCCGGGCCGCGGAGCCGGCTCCTGGCAGGCGCTCCTCTGGCTCGGCCCCAGCCTGGCGCTCATCGCCGGGGTGGTCGTCTATCCCGTCCTCGCGCTCGTGCACGCGTCGTTCGGCCGCTACTCGATCACCGGCCTCTACCAGGGCTCGGTGGGACTGGGCAACTACGCGCGACTCCTCGAGCAGGAAGCGTTGCCCGTCGTGGTGGCGAACACGGCCGTCTGGGTCGCGGCGGTCGTCGCCGTGACCCTGCTCGTCTCGTTGGCGCTGGCGCAGCTCCTGAACGCGAGCTTTCCCGGCCGGCGCCTCGTGCGGTGGGCGCTCATCGTGCCGTGGGCGGCGTCGCTCATCATGAGCGCGAAGCTCTTCGTGTGGATCTACGACTACTACTTCGGGATTCTGAACCGGCTCCTGATCGCGCTGCACATCCTCGCGCGGCCCGTGGACTGGCTCGGCGACGACGCGACGGTCATGGGAGCCATGATCGCGGTGGGGATCTTCGTGTCGCTGCCGTTCACGACCTACGTCTTGCTCGCGGGGCTGCAGACCATACCGGGCGACGTGCACGAGGCGGCGCGCGTCGACGGCGCGTCCCCGTGGCGCGCCTATGTGTCGGTGACGCTGCCGCTGCTGCGGCCGGCCCTGCTCGTCGCCACGGTGCTGAACCTCATCTACGTCTTCAACTCCTTCCCCATCGTGTGGACGCTCAACGATCGCAATCCTGGGTTCGCGCACGACACGCTGATCACCTACATGTACAAGGTCGCGTTCAAGAGCTCGCTGCGCGACGTGGGTCTCTCGGCCGCGATCGGGGTGGTCAACGTGGTGGTGATCCTCGTCGCCGTCCTCCTGTATCTGAGAACCGTGCCGTGGCGGGAGTCGGAGGCCTGAGGCGGGTCCGCCGGGGGGCGCTGAGCTGCGCGGGGCTCCTCCTCGCGCTCGTCGTCCTCTCTCCGTACGCCGTGATGCTCCTGACCGCGGCGAAGCCGGAGGGTGAGCTGCGCGTCATGCCGCCGCGATTGACGCCGGTCGACTGGCGGCCCGGCAACTTCCTCGAGGTCCTCGCGGACGAAGCGTTCCAGGGCTGGCTGCGCGTCTCCCTGACGGTCGCGCTGGCCTCCACCGCCGTCGTCGTGCTGGCCGCCGCGCCGGCCGCCTACTACACCGCGCGGCACCGGTTTCCGGGCCGCTCGGCCTTCCTCCTGCTCGTGCTCGTCACCCAGATGTTCTCGCCCACCGCGCTCGTGGTCGGGCTCTACCGTCAGTTCTTCGAGCTCGATCTCGTCAACACCTACACCGCGCTCATCCTCACCAACGCGGCCTTCAATCTCGCGTTCGCCATCTGGATCCTGCGCGCAGTCTTCGCCGCGATTCCGAGAGAAGTCGAGGAGGCGGCCGCCGTCGACGGCTGCGGCAGGCTGCGAACGCTCGTGCGGGTCGTGCTCCCGCTGTCCTTGCCCGGGATCGGGACGGCAGTGATCTTCGCCTTCATCGCCGCCTGGAACGAGTACGTCGTGGCGCTCACCCTCATGACCGATCCCGACAAGAGACCGCTGACGGTCGGCATCACCTCGTACGTTACCGCCTACGTGCAGCACTGGAACCACCTCTTCGCCGCCTCGGTCATCGCGATCGTCCCGGTGGTCGTGCTCTTCATCCTGATCGAGCGGCATCTCGTCGGCGGGCTCACGGCCGGCAGCGTGAAGTAGCTGGTTTAGAGGCGGGTCCCACGAACCCGATGTAGGCGCCGCAGGCCTGCTCCGGTCCCGCCAGCATCGCCTGCTCGCCAGTGTTGCGGATGCCGCGCGCCGGCGCCGGCAGTCCGTGGCTCGCCATCCAGCGCGCCGCGGCGTCCATGCTGCGCGTGCGGTACAGCACCTGGAACGGACCGGGGCCGCTTCGCGCGAGCGCCTCGGCGGCCGGACCGGCCTCGACCGGCTGCGCGACCGTCAACCCGGTCGGCCCGAGATCGAACACCGCCATGTCCGCCTTGATGACGCTGCCGCGCTGGAGCGCCGGGGCCGCCATCCCGAGGACCCGGCCGTAGGTCTCGGCGGCCGCGGCCACGTCGTGCACGGCGATGTACACACGCTCGGCCCCCCGCACGCCGTTGGGGTGGTCGCCCGCGCCGGGCGCCTGACGCCGGCGCTCGGGGAGCGGCGTGAGGTGCTGGATGAAGAAGATAGGCAGCGCGTCGCCGAGCCTCGCGCTCTTCCAGCGCAGCTCCTGCCCGGACACCGTCCGGCGTCGGCCGTCGGTCGGGTCGCTCACCTCGACACCGCGCCGGCGCATCGCCGCGACGTCGGCGGCGAGGTCGTCGCTCTCGAGGGCGATGTAGCGCATCCCTCCGCCCCGCGCCAGGAACTCGAGCAGCCCGCCGCCCGAGCCGGGGGCGCCGGCGGCTGCCAGGTACTCGGCTCGATCGCGCAGGCCCAGGAGCTCCAGATAGTCGTCCTGGTGAAAGGCGATCGCGTTGTGTGTGCCCCTGCCGGGATGGACGCCGCCGGGGTGGACGTTGAATCCGAGCCGCGTGTAGGCCTCGATGCCCGCCTGCAGATCCGGCACGCAGATCATCACGTGGTCGATACGCGTCAGCACGGCGCATGCATAATAGGCCACCGCGCCCCGGCGCGCGACATCACCCCGACGCGGGAGGACCCGGATATGGCGAGGCTCACCCCGATCACCGGCAAGGACCAGGTGGCTGCCAAGGACCACGCGACCGTGGACGCGATCGTGCAGAGCCGCGGGGCGCTCCAGGGGCCGTTCACGATGTTCCTGCACTGCCCGGAGCTGGCCGGCCGGGTCGCGCATCTCGGCGCCTATGTGCGCTTCGAGGGGACGCTCGACATGCGGGTGCGCGTACTCGCCGCGATGACGGTCGCGCGCGAGCTCGACGCGGTCTACGTGTGGGGCGCGCAGACGGGCGCCGCCCGACGGCTCGGCGTGCCGGAGGCGACCATCACGGCGATCCGCGAGAAGCACTCACGCTCGATCCCGGCGGAGGACGCGCAGATCGTGGAGCTCACCCGCCAGCTGCTGCGCAGGCACCGGGTGGACGACGCGAGCGTGAAGGCGCTCCGCGCGCGCTTCGGCGACGACGGGTTCATCCAGCTCACCGGCGCGATCGGGTACTACAGCATGCTCGCTATGACGGTGAACGCCTGCGAGCTCGAGGCGGGCGCGAACGCCGAAATCCTGGAAGTGTGACGGAGGCACGCCATGCTGATCGTCGACGCGCAGGTCCACATCTGGTCGAGCGGCAAGCCGACGAACGCCAACCACCGGCAGGTCCCGGCGTTCACGAAGGACGATCTCCTGAAGGAGATGGACGAGGCGGCGGTCGACGCGGCGATCATCCATCCGCCGGCGTCATGGGATCCGAATGCCAACGAGCTGGCCGTCGAGGCGGCGCGCCTCCACCCCGACCGAGTTGCGATCCTGGGGAACTTCCCGCTCGATCGTCCGGAGAGTCAGGCGCTGATCGACGGCTGGAAGAGCCGCCCGGGCATGCTCGGTCTGCGCTTCACGTTCCTCCAGCCGCATCAGAAGACGTGGCCGACGGACGGCACCATCGACTGGCTCTGGCCCGCCGCCGAGCGTGCCGGACTCCCCGTCGCACTGCTCGCCGCCCACTTCCTGCCGAAGCTCGGGCAGGTCGCCGAACGGCATCCGCGGCTCAAGCTGATCGTCGATCATCTCGGCAGACCGTCGGGCACGAAGGACGACGCCGCGTGGGCGAGCCTGCCCGAGATGCTCGCGCTCGCGAAGTACCCGAACGTGGCGATCAAGGCGACCGGCGCGCCGAGCTACTCCAGCGAGGCCTATCCCTATCGCAACATCCACGGCCACCTGAGGCGGATCTACGACGCCTTCGGCCCCGAGCGCATGTTCTGGGGAACCGACATCACGCGCATGCCCTGCTCGTGGCGGCAGTGCGTCACGATGTTCACCGAGGAGCTGCCGTGGCTCACCGGGCGCGACAAGGAGCTGGTCATGGGACGCGCCGTCTGCGCGTGGCTCGGCTGGACACTGCCCGGATAGCGGATCTCATCCCGACCGCGGGACCGCCCGCGTGCGGGCCGCGCGCCGCCGTCAGTACGTCGCCGAGCGGTCGTACTCCACCAGGAGCTGCGCGTAGCGCTTCACGTCGATCTTCTGCACGCCTGGTACACGCTTGAGGTCTTCATCCAAGACCCCCCGGGTCTGTGCTCACCCACCTCAGACGTAGACGGGGATCTTGTGGTCCACGGCGAACTGAAAGAGCTCCTCGAGCGGCGGCAACCCGTGCGGTTGGACGTGCTTGCGCAGCTCCGGCTTCACCAGCACGGTCGCGTCCAGCGCGAGCACGATGCCGACCTCGATGCCTGCCTCCGCCGCTCCCTTGGCGACGAAGAAGGGCAGTGACGCGCGCGTAGCGTTGTCGTAGCCGTAGGTCGCGGTGACGAGCAGCTTGGGCATGGTCCCCTCCTCCGGTCCGGTACAGGGTAACCGATCTTGAGCTATTCTCTGGCCCATGCCACGCGCCTCCACGGCTGCCGTGCCCTCGGTCGCGCCCGGCGTGTCGGCCGTGGACCACGTGCTGGGAGCGATGCGCGCCCAGTTCGCGACCATTCGCGTCCACGAGCCGGGCGTGCGGCTCGGGACCGACCCCGAGGAGCTGCACACGATGCGCACCGCGATCCGCCGCCTCGGCGCCGTTCTGCGTGCCGTCCGACCGATGTTCACCGCCGGATCGCTGGCCGGTCTCCGCTCCGAGCTCCGCTGGCTCGGCGCCGTCCTGGGCGCGGCCCGCGACGCCGACGTCTTCCGCGAGTACCTCGGCAAGGAGCTCGGCGCCGCGGGCAAGCGTCTGCTGGCGCGCCTCGACGCCGAGCGCGCGGCCGTGAAGGCGGGGGTGCTCGCCGCGCTCGACGACCCGCGCTATACCCGGTTGCTGGATCGACTGGAGGAGATGATGCGGCGTCCTCTCATCGTGGCAGACGACGTCTCGCTCCCGAATCTCGCCCGGCGCGACTTCAAGACGCTCCGCAAGGCGGTGGAGGCCCTGCCGAAGAAACCGAGCGACCGCGAGCTCCACACCGTGCGGATCAAGGTCAAGCGCGCGCGCTTCACGGCGGAGCTCGCCCAGGCGATGGTCGGTCGCCCGGCGGAACGCTTCGTCGCGAGGGCCCACAAGGTCCAGGACGTCCTAGGGGAGCACCAGGATGCGGTGGTGGCCGAGCAGCGCATCCGCGACCTCCTCGAGGAGACCGGCGGCGCCGAGGGCGCGGCGGCCGACCGGCTGCTGGCCCGGCAGCGCAAGCGCCGCAAGGCGGCGCGGGCGGCCTTCGACGACCAATGGCCGAAGCTCGAGCGCCGCGGCGTCACGGCGTGGACGTGAGCGCGATCGTCCGCGCGGCGGGCGGCGTCGTGTGGCGCTGGGCCGCGGGCGAGGCGATCGAGGTGCTGCTCGTCCACCGGCACGGCCGTGAGGACTGGACCTTTCCGAAGGGCAAGGTGGAGTCCGGTGAGTCAGACGTGGACTGCGCGCGGCGCGAGGTCGAGGAGGAGACGAGCCTGCGCTGCGAGCTCGGCGTCGAGCTGCCGGCGGTGAGCTACGTGGATCAGCGCGAGCGCCCCAAGACCGTCCGCTACTGGTCCATGCGGCCGACAGCCGGCGAGGCGGCGCCGCGACACGAGGTGGATGCCGTGCGCTGGGTCCCACTCGCGAGCGCCAGCGATGCGCTGACCTATCCGCGCGATCGCGAGCTGCTGGACGCGTTCGCCCGGTTGGTGCGCCACGCATCGCGCCGCGATTCGGACTCCCTCAGGGAGGTGCGCGGCGACCATCACACCACTGAAGGAGAACGGGCATGAGACAGGTTGCTGCTCTAGCCGTCGCGTTGACGTTGGCCGCCACGCTGACCGCCCACGCCCAGCAGGCCGGCCCGCCCGCGGCCAAGCCCAAGGGCGACGAGCCATGGCTCAAGTTCACCATTACCACGCAGGAGCAGGCGGTGCTGAAGCAGCACTACGTGTCCGAGCGCCCGGCGAAGCAGAAGGAGCTGCCGCCCGGACTGCAGAAGAAGGTGGCGCGCGGAGGCACGCTGCCTCCGGGTTGGCAAAAGAAGGTGGCGCGCGGCGAGGTCATGACCGACGACATCCATAGACACTCCGTGCCCCTGCCGAAAGAGGTCCTCATCAGGCTGCCGCCACCCCCACAGGGGACCATCCTCGTGAAGGTCGAAGGCAAGATCGTCCGCCTGCTGGAGGCGACCAAGACCATCATCGACGTGTTCGATCTCTGAGTGCGCGAGTACCGGTACACCGTCGACCGTGAGGGGCGCGCCTTCCACGACGGCAGCGAGAGCTGCTGGGCGCGCCGGGAGCCATCGAGGCGGTCGAGCTGCGCTTCGCCGGCGACTATCGGGAACGCCTCGACCCGGCGACGCTGGAGTCGGGTGGCGGCGCCCTCTACTGCCGCGTGCGCGGCGGCGCCTTCCGCGCGTGCTTCGGGCGCGTCGCGATGCAGCAGCTGGCGCCGTTCTTGATCGAAGGCGCCGCCGGCCCGGCGCTGATGCTGGACGGCGAGCGCCATCCGATTTCACGGACGGTCTGATCCGGGGTCTTCCCTCTCGTAGGACGATTCATCCCGTCGGGAGGGACCCATGCGTGACAAGGACGAGCTGCTGTCCAGGACGAGCGAAGCCTTCGGCGAGCTGCGGTCGGCGATCGCGGGGCTGGACGAGGACCGGATGCGGCGGGTGTGGCTGGGCACCTGGGGTGTGCGCGATATCCTCGCCCACATCTCGGGGTGGCACCGGGAGATGATCCCGGCGCTCGGGCGCGTCGCGCGGGGCGAGGCGCCCTACCCCCAGGGCGCCTACGACGACTTCGACGCGTGGAACGCCCGTTTCGCGACGGCGAAGCGCGCCGCGAAGACGTCCGAGATCCTCGACGACCTGGAGGCGTCGCATCGCGACTTCGTGGCCGCGGCGGCGGCGCTCGCGGACGAGCACCTGGAGCCGGACGCCACGGCGCGCAAGATCATCGACGGCACGGGTCCGGAGCACTATCGCGAGCACGCGGCGCAGATCGCCGAGTGGCGGCGCGGCGCGTAGCGGGGGCTTCGTGGGCGAGTTGATGTTATCGTAGGCGGCACCATGGCCACCGGCCCCGCCGGCCGCACCGTCTACGAGACGCCGCGCGTCGCCCCGCAACCGGGCGAGACGGTGGTCACCAGCACGTGCGGTCACAACTGTGGCGGGCGGTGCGTCGTCAACGCCCACGTGCGCGACGGACGCATCGTCAAGATCAGCACAGACCCGCGCAAGTGGACGCCGGAGATGCCGCCGCTCCATGCGTGCGTGCGCGGCTTCGGCCAGATGGAGCGCGTCAACCACCCGGACCGGCTGCTCCATCCGATGCGGCGCGTCGGGCCGCGCGGCTCGGGGCGGTTCGAGCGGATCTCGTGGGAAGCGGCGCTGGACGAGGTCGCGCGGCACATGCTGCGCGTGCGCGACACATACGGCCCCGCCGCCATCCTCGACTGCTCGCGCACTGGCAGCCTCTCCATGCTCCACAGCCGCTCGACGGTCCAGCGACTGCTCAACATGTTCGGCGGCTGCACGCACCTCTGGACGAACATCTCGTCGCAGGCCGAAGTGTTCGCCGTGAACGTCACCTACGGCGACAAGGCCGACTACAAGAGCGCCGGCCGGGAGCCGATCGACTACGTCAACTCGCGCCTCATGCTCATGTGGGGCTGGAGCCCGGCCGACGGCACCTTCGGCACGGGCACGCTGCAATATTTGAAGTGGGCGAAGCAGCGGGGCGTACGCATGATCTGCGTGGACCCGCGCCGCACGCGGACGAGCCACGACCTGGCCGACGAGCACGTCTTCATCCGCCCCTCGACCGACGCCGCGGCGCTGATCGCGATGGCCTACGTGATCGTCAGCGAGGGGCTGCACGACCAGGCCTACCTCGACCGTCACGTGCTCGGGTTCGACGAGGCGCACCTGCCCGCCGGCGCACCGCCGGGCGCGTCGTACCGCTCGTATCTCTTGGGCGAGGCGGACGGCGTGCGCAAGACGCCCGAATGGGCGGCGGCGATCACCGGAGTCCCGGCGGAGACCATCCGACGATTGGCGATCGAGTTCGGGACGAGCAAGCCCGCGGCGCTGCACTGCGGCTACGCGCCGGGACGCACGCTCCACGGCGAGCAGTTCCATCGGGCGGCGTACGCGCTCGCGGTGATCACGGGCAACGTCGGCGTGCCCGGCGGCAACTCCGGGACGAGCAACGGGGCGACCGGGCGGTACGGGATCCGCTCGCTGCCGGTCGGGGAGAATCCGACCGGGGCGTTCGTGTCGTCCCCGCTCCTGGCCGATCTGCTCGAGCGCGGCCGCGCGGGCGGCTACCCCGCCGATATCCGGATGGTGTACTCGGCGGCCGGTGATCTCTTCAATCAGCTGCCGAATGTCGGCAAGACCGTCGCCGCCGCACAGCGCCTCGAGTTCATGGTGGTCCACGACCATTTCGTGACGCCGACAGCGCGCTACGCCGATATTTTGTTACCCGCCACCACCTTCTGGGAGCGCAACGACGTCCACACGCCGTGGGCGGGCGCCGGCCACTACACGATCTTCATGAAGAAGGCGATCGAGCCGATGGGCGAGTGCCGGAACGACCTCGACATCTGCACCGATCTGGCGCGCCGCCTCGGCATCCGGGGCTACAACGACAAGACCGAAGAGGAATGGCTGCGCGAGTTCACCCGCGATGCGATCGATGACTTCGACGCGTTCCGCGAGCACGGCCTCGCGCGGATGCCCGCGCCGGAGGACGCCGTAGCGTTCGCCCGGGAAATCCGCGATCCGGAGGGCCATCCGTTCTCGACGCCGTCGGGCAAGATCGAGATCTACTCGACGACGCTCGCGGCGAATCCGGATCCCTACGGTCTCGGCACGATCCCGCCGATCCCGACGTGGATCCCGGACGACGCCGACCCGCGTCACGCGGATCCGCGCCATCCGTTGAGGCTCGTCACGCCGAAGTCGCGCGCGCGCACGCACTCGATCCACGACAACCAGCCGATCCTCATGCGCGCGGACCGGGACGACGTGTGGGTCCACCCGGCCGACGCCGCCGCGCGCGGGGTCGCCGACGGGGAGCGGGTGCGCGTCTTCAACGACCGTGGCGCGACCATCCTGCCCGCGCGGGTGACCGACCGCATCGCCCCCGGATGCGTGTCGATCAAGGAAGGCGCGTGGTTCACGCCTGACGCGAGCGGACAGGACACGCACGGGTGCGCGAACGTGCTGATCGCCGACCGTTCGTCGCCCGCAGGCGCGGCCCCGTTCAACACCTGCTTCGTCGACCTCGCGCCCGCGCGCTGAGTGCCTGCGCGCGGCGCACATGACGCCGACATCCCGACCGCTCCTTCCGACCTCCGTGGTGGGCAGCCACGGACTGCCCGGCTGGGTGTGGCTGGCGCGCGAGGCGATGGAGGCTGGGCGCCTGGGCGCGCTCGACGCGCGCGAGCTGATGGAGGACGCGACACAGGTCGCCCTGCTCGACCAGGAGCGCGCCGGCGTGGACGTCGTCTCCACGGGCGAGATGATGCGTGTGCGCTTCATCATCGGCTTCTACGACGCGATCCAGGGGATTCGCCGGCTGCCGGCGCCGCGCCAGCTCGGCCAGCCGCTCTGGGACACCAACACGCCCTTCGAGGTGACGGACAAGATCTCGGCGCCGCACGGGCTCGGCATCGTCGACGAGTTCAAGCTCGCGCGCTCGCTCACGCAGAAGCCGATCAAGGCGACCGTCCCGGGCCCCTACACGCTGCTCGTCCCGCTCCGGCTCGGCGGCCCCTATCGGGACCGGGATACGCTGCTCGCCGACCTGGTCGGCATCGTCAACGCGGAGTGCAAGGCGCTCGCGGCCGTTGGCGCGGACTTCATCCAGATCGACGAGCCGCATCACGGCATGTACTCCGGATCCGTCCACGAGGTGGGCAAGGGTGTCAACCGGGCCGTGGAGGGCGTCGCCGCCAAGATCGCCGTGCACATTTGCTTCGGCAATCTCTACGGACGGCCGTTCAGCGCGGTGCGCGACTACCGCAACGTCTTCCCGACCCTCTCAGACCTCAAGGCCTCGCAGATCGTCCTGGAGTTCGCCAACCGCGGCCTGGAGGATCCCGCGCGCTGGAAAGACTTTCCGCGCGACAAGGAGCTGGGCGCGGGCGTCATCGACGTGAAGGCCTTCAAGTCGGAAACCGCCGCGGACGTCGCCGAGCGGATCCGGGCGCTGCTCAACTACGTGCCGGCCGAGCGCCTCTGGGTCAATCCCGACTGCGGTTTCTGGGAGACCCCGCGCTGGGTCGTCAAGCAGAAGCTCGCGGCGATGTGCGAGGGGGCTCGGCTCGTCCGGGCAGAATTGTCCGGACGGGGCTGAGCGGATGACACGCGACGCGGCGCACCGCCATCTCGCCCGCGACCCGGTCATGCGCGGGCTCATCCGCCGCCACGGCCGGTGCGCCCTGACACCCGATCACCAATCGCCTTACGAGTCGCTGATGCGCGCCGTCGCCCACCAGCAGCTCAACAGCCGCGCCGCCCGGACAATTCTCGAGCGGTTCGTCGCGCTCTTCGGCGACGGGCGATTTCCAGCGCCGGCGGACGTCGTCGCCGCGCGTGCCGCGACGCTCCGACGGGCCGGCTTTTCCCGGGCGAAGGTCCGCTCCCTCAAGGACATCGCCCGCCACGCGCTCGCGGGGACGGTGCCCACGCGGCGCGCCGTGCGATCCCTCGACGACGAGGAGATCATCGGGAGACTCGTCCCGATCCGCGGTGTCGGCCGCTGGACCGTCGAGATGCTGTTGATCTTCACGCTCGGCCGCCCCGACGTGCTCCCGGTGGACGACTTCGGCGTGCGCGAGGGCTATCGCGTGGCCTACGGCAAGCGCGTCCGCCCGACACCGAAGGCGTTGCGCGCCCACGGCGAGCGGTGGAAGCCGTATCGCTCGGTGGCCGCGTGGTACCTCTGGCGCGCGGCGAACGAGGCGCGCGAGAAACGGAAGAAGGCCCGCTAACGGCGGCGCTGGCGCTCGTGCCAGCGCGCCACGTCCTCGCACGTCGTGAACCACACGCCGCTCGAGCGCCGCATGAACCGGACGAGGTCCTCGAGCAGTGCCACGCGCGAGGCGCGGCCGCTGATGAAGGGATGGCAGGTCAGGACGAAGCAGCCGTTCTCCTCGTGCATCGCCGCGAACTCGCGGCTCCACATCTGAAGCACCCGGCCGGGGTCCGCGATCGCGTTGGTCGCGCCGTACACGTGGCGGAAGAGGGGCGCGTCGTCGAGGAGCCACTGCACGGGGACCTCGGTCAGCGGTCCCGCGTCGGTCGCGAGGTCGTACGGCACGTCGTTGCCCATGAGCGAGCTGTCGTAGCGGAAGCCGTGGGCCTTGAGGAGGCTCGGCGTCCACACGTTGACCTCCCAGGAGGGCGAGCGGTAGCCGGCGGGCGTGACGCCGAGCTCGTCTCTGAGGATCGCGAGCTGCGTTGTGAGTATGGCCTCCTCCTGCGCGGCGTCGAGCATGCCGACGGCCTCGTGCACGTTGCCGTGGGCGCCGATCTCGTGCCCCGCGTCGCGGATCCGCTTGCACTCCGGCAGGTGGTTGACGACCGTCCAGCCCGGAATGAAAAAGCTCGCGCGGAGCCGCAGGCGATCGAGCAATCTGAGAATCCGGTCCACGCCGACGCGCGGACCGAAGCGACGCTCCTCGAGGTCTGCGAGGCTCCGCTTCGCCTTCTCCGGCTCGCGGAAGAGGAACCCCGACTCCGCGTCGAAGTCGAACGAGAGGACCGCCGCGGACCGCTTGCCCTTGGGCCAGCGATAGCGCACGGCTCAGCGCTCCCGGCCGGAGACTTCCCCGTGGAGATCGTCGAGCCGGTCCTCGATCCGGTTCAGCTTGGCGGCGAGCTGGATGATCTCCGTCTCCGCCTTGCGGTTGACCGCGAAGTCGAGCTCGCTCCGGACACGGTCCCTCGCGTCCTGTCGGTTCTGACTCATCATGATGATCGGCGCCTGCACGGCGGCGATCATGGACAAGAACAGGTTCAGCAGGATGAAGGGGTACTGGTCCCACGCCCGGGCGCCGAGGGCGACGTTCACGACGACCCACGCCGCGAGCACGACGGCGAACGAGGTCATGAAGGACCACGAGCCGCCGAATGGTCGGCGACGCGCTCGCCGAGCGTCAGCTGCTCGTCGATCACCTCGTTCGGGTTCCGCGCCGCGCGCGAGCGCACGAGCTCCTGCGCGGCGCGGAACTGGCGCCCGACCATCGTCAGCATGTCGAGCCCGGCCAGCGGTTTCCGCTCGAGGAGGGCAACGATGTCGGTCCGGTCGATCTCGATCGCCTCGGCGTCGTCCAGGGCGACGGCCGTCGTCTGGTGCGGCGCCGCGGCGAGCATGGACGCGAGCCCGCAGATCCCGCCCGGCCCCGGCGGGTCGACAACGATCTCCTGGTTGTCCTCGTCGATCATGACGATCTGCACCTGGCCGCTCAGCACGACGTACGCCTTCTCTCCGCTATCGCCCGCGCGGTAGATCCGCTGGCGGGGCGAGAATCGGCGCGCCTCGACGTGCTCGGCGAGGACGGCGCGCTCGTCGGCATCGTCTCCTCCTGGGGGCCTCCGTCTCGTCACGCCTTCGAGTATGCTATGCCCCACTATGCTCCAGCGACGACTCGGCGACATCACGCTCGACCGCATCATCGAAACGGAAACGGCGGATCCCTTCTTCGATCCCCTGGAGTTCTTCCCCGAGACGACCCCCGACCACTGGGCGCCCCACCGGTCGTGGATGCAGCCGACCGCGATGGACCCGGCGACCGGCAAGCTCGTCCTCGCGGTCCAGTCGTTCCTCGTGCGCACGCGCCACAACACGATCGTCGTCGACACGTGCGTGGGCGACGACAAGCCGCGGAGCATGCCGCGCTGGAATATGACCAGCAGCGGCCGGTGGCTCCAGAACCTCGCCGCCGCCGGCGTCCGGCCCGAGGCCGTGGACTACGTCCTGTGCACGCACCTGCACCGGGACCACGTCGGTTGGAACACGCGGCTCCACGACGGGCGCTGGGTGCCGACGTTCCCGAACGCGACCTACCTCTTCTCGCGCAAGGAGTTCGAGTACTGGGAGAAGGAGCGCGATCTCAGACCCAACGAAGGCTTTGGCGACAGCGTCCTGCCCATCGTGGAAGCCGGGCGTGTCCGCTGGGTGTCCAACGACTTCCGGCTCGACGACGACGTCCGCCTCGAGTCCACGCCGGGCCACACACCCGACCACGTGAGCGTGCGCGTCGCGTCCAGGGGCGCCGAGGCCGTCATCACCGGCGACCTGATCCACACGCCGATCCAGTGCCTCGAGCCGGCGTGGGCCATGCGCGCCGACTTCGACCGCGAGCAGGCGCGCACGACGCGCCGCGGATTTCTCGAGCGCTGCGCCGGGACCGACACGCTCGTCTGCGCCACGCACTTTCCGTCGCCGTCGTTTGGACGCGTCGTCCCGCGCGGTGACGCGTTCTGGTTCGAGTTCGAACGGGCTTAGGCCTTCTCGGCGATCTCGGCGATCCGCCGGAAGGTCTCGACGCGCTTCCGATTGCCCTCCGGCATCTTCCTGATGTCCGCCTCGCTCAGCGCGATCGTGTTGCCGTAGGCCTGGTAGGACGGG
>JBOHQB010000076.1:0-7468 GCA_050731995.1 Candidatus Rokuibacteriota bacterium | reverse complement strand
GCCGCCGCCGGGCCCGGCGACTGCGCCGCCGGCGGCGTCGGTGCTGGGGCTGACGATGCGGGTGCGCTCGCGCGAGCGGGCGCTCGCCCAGTGGCGCGACGTGCTCCTTGCCGAGATCGAGGAGGGCGAGGGCGCGCTGATCTTCCGCTGGCCGCCGTCGCCGATGCGTCTCGTCGTCGAGATCGACCCGATGGCCGACGAGGGGCCGCTCGCGATCGACCTCGCCACCGATCGCCCCGTCGCGCTGCCGTCCGGCCCGCACCCGGTGCTCGGAGCCACATTCGCTCAGCGAAAGGAGCCGTAGATGGTCACCGCGCAGCGCTTCGCCCAGGGCATGACCTTCGAGCAGTACCTCGCCTTCATCGCGACGCCCGAGAATCTCAAGCGCGAGGCGTCCCCGTTGGCGGCGGGCAAGCGCGAGGACCGGGCTCCGCTGCTGCGCCAGTGGTACGCCGACACGCGCCTCTCCGACGCGCAGGTCGGGGCGATCAAGTGGCTGGCGGCGCAGCCGAAAGGGCCGGCGAAGATCCTCGTGATCTCCGAAGAGTGGTCCTCCGACTGTCGCCGCGACGTCCCGGTCTTCCAGCGGATCGCGGAGGCCGGCAGGATGGAGCTCCGGATCTTCGCGCGCGACGGCCAGCGCTTCGGCGGCGCGCCGGAGCCGGATCCGAAGGAGTCGCCGAACGCCGATCTCATGCGGCAGTTCCTGAACCGGAAGGACGGCAAGACCTTCCAGTCCATCCCGATCGCCGCGTTTTACACGCGCGACTTCGAGCCCCTCTACACGTACGTCGAGTTCCCGGCGATCTATCACAAGGACCGTGTCCTGGCGGCCGTTCGCGCCCCGCGCGCGGGCGAGACGACCGAGCAGACGAAGGAGCGCGGCGCGCGCGACTTCGTGGAGCTCCAGCGCTCGCCGTTCTTCCGGGTATGGGGGGACGCGGCCGTGGACGAGATCGTGACGGCGCTCCACGAGCGGCTGATCGTGGGCTCGCTCGCCTGAACCCGCGAGCAGTAGACCCGACAAGAAAGGACCGACGACGATGAGCGACTGGACACCGCCGACGCAGGACCGGGTGGAGGCGTATTTCAAGGAGCTGAAGAACTGGGGGCGCTGGGGCCACGACGACCAGCTGGGCACGGTGAATCTCATCACCGCGGCGAAGCAGGCCGCCGCGCGGGCGCTGGTGAAGACCGGCCGCACCGTCTCGCTGGCGCGCGACCTGGGTCCGCAGCCGGCGCTGATGTACCATGCGACGTTTCCGTCCAACCGCGAGCGCGCCGACGTCGTCCTGGACCGCTTCGACCTCGTCTTCCACGGCTTCACGATCACGCACGTGGACGCGCTCTGCCACGTCGGTTGGGACGGCGAGCTGTACAACGGCCGGCCGTTCAGGGACAGCCTCACGGCGGCGGGCGCGACGTGGTGCCCGATCGACCCGATCTTCGAGCGCGGCATCACAACGCGCGGCGTCCTCCTCGACGTGGCTGCCGGCCGCAAGGAAGGGTTCGTCACCGTCGGGCGGCCGGTCACGCCGAAGGAGCTGGACGCGACCGCGGCGCGGGCCGGCGTCCGGATCGAGCCCGGCGACGTCGTGGTCGTGCGGAGCGGCGACGAGACGTTTCGCAAGGCGAACCCCGACTGGGTCGCGCGCGTGTCGCCCCACCCGGGTCTGCACCTCTCCTGTCTCGAGTGGTTCCGCGAGAAGGACATCGCGGCGATCTCGTGGGACATGATGGACGAGCGCCCGAGCGGCTATCCCGGCTTCGGCATGAGCGCGCATCTGGCGATCCCGTTCCTCGGACTCGCGCTCGTCGACAACACGAATCCGGAGCGGCTCGCGGTCGCGTGCCGGGAAGAAGGGCGCTACGAGTTCCTCTTCTGCGCCCAGCCGATCCGGCTCGTCGGCGCGACCGGCGCCCCCGCGCATCCGATTGCCATGTTCTAGCCATTCATGCTCTAGCCGGCCCAGAGCCGCCGGAGCTCGCGCACGACGTCGTCGGGGCGCTCGAGCGGCCACCAGTGGGAGCAGGGGAGCTCGCCGAAGCGCGCCCCCGTGAGCTCGGCGAGACGCCGGCCGAAGCGCGGCTCCGCGTAGGGATCCGAGGTACCCCAGAGGACGAGCCCCTGCGCCGCGACGCGGGAGAGGTCCGCGTGCCACTCGCGTCCGGCGTGGATGGCGGAGCGATACAGCGCGAGGATGCAGCGCTTCATCGTCGCGTCGACGTGGCGGCTCGACTCCGCCGCGTCGGCTTCGGGCACGCCGGCGACGATGAGGGCCCGTCGCAGCGCGTCCGGCGTCATCTGTTCCATCACGCGCTCGCCGACCTCCGGCGTCTGCCAGGCCCGCGCGGCTTGGTGCCACACGTACTCGGGATCGAGGGGCGCGCCGCCGGCCGCCCAGGTCCGCGCGAGACCCGGCCGGAGCGACACGGCGCGGACGACGAGCAGCGCACCCCAGTCGTGGCCGACGAGGTCGATCGGCCCGGTGAGCGACGCCAACGCATCGAGGAGCCAGTCCACGTAGGCTTCCTTGGTCGCGGCGAACCCGTCCGGCGCCGCGCAGCCGAACCCCGGCAGCGAGAGCGTGACGACGTCGGCGCGGCCTAAACGCGACACGACATGGCTCCACACGCGCTCTGTGTCCGGGACACCGTGAACGAAGACGGCGGGCACGGCGGTCAGGCGCTCGCGTCCGGCGCGAGAGCGCGGGTCGCGGCGAGCAGCGTGTCGCGTTGCCGAGCGGGATCGGGCTCCTGCGTCGTGAGCTGGAGGAACGCGGTGTCGATGCCCGCGGCGAGGTAGCGGAGCACGTGCGCGCGGATCTCGGCGATCGAGCCCCGGATCAGCAGATCGCCGAGCACCGCGTCCGGGACCGCTGCGACCGCGGCCTTCCGGTCGCCGCGCTCCCACGCGCTCCACATCGGAGCGAGTGCTGCGCCGCGCCCGAGCCACTCGTGGAAGCGGCGGTAGACCGGCACGTTCAGGTATGCGGTGATGTGGCGGCGCGCGGCGACGTCGGATTCCGGCCCCGGCGGATCGATGTTGATGAGGAGCCGGGCGAGGATCTCGACGGACGCGGGATCGCGTCCCGCCTTCGCCGCCGCCTCGCGCACGACGGCGACGGACTTCGGGACGTCCTCGACCGAGAGCCAGTTGAGGATCGCGCCATCTCCGACCTCACCGGCGACACGGAGCATGCCGGGCCGGAGCGCGGCGACGTGGATCGGCACCGGCCGGGCGGGCGGTCGTGAGAGGCGGAAGCCGTTGACGCTGAAGGTCTCGCCCTGGAAGACGACGCGCTCGCCCGTCAGGGCCTGGCGCAGAAAGAGGGCCGTCTCGCGCACGCGCGTCGCGGGGCGGCGGAAGGTCCCGCCGTTCCACGCCTCGACGATCGGCTGCGAGCCCGCGCCGATGCCGAGGCAGAAGCGGCCGGGCGCGATCTCCGCGAGCCCCGCCGCGCACTGCGCGAGCGTCGCCGGGCCACGCGTGAAGACGTTGACGATCGCAGTGCCTAGACGCAGCCGCGTCGCTCCCCCGACGACGGCGAGCGGCGCGAAGGCGTCGAGCCCGTCGGCCTCGTACGACCAGGCGTCGGTGTAGCCGAGCCGCTCGGCCTCGCGCGCGACGTCCGCGTGCTCGGCGAGCGTGAAGCCGTCGAGCGGCACGGACAGGGACCAGCGCTTGGCGGCCATGCGCGGGAGTGTGCCACCATCCCGCGCGCACCCACAAGACCGGTGTATGATCGCGACCATGCCCAGGCTCGGCGAGGTGACCATCGACCGCGTGATCGAGATCCCACGCTCGTCGTACCCGACGACCTCGATGCTGCCCGACTCGACCTCCGAGGCGATCGCGCGCCATCACCACTGGCTGAAGCCGCACTTCTTCGACGAGACGACCGGCGACCTCGGCTCTCGGATCCAGACGTGGGTCGTTCGCACGCCGCGTCACCTGGTCCTGATCGACACCGGGGTCGGCGACGGGAAGTCGCGGCCGGAGTCGCCCCTCTGGCACCAGAAGCAGGGGACGTTCCTCGCCGACCTCGCGGCGCTCGGCGTGACGCCCGAGAGCGTCGACCTCGTGCTGTGCACGCACCTGCACGTGGACCACGTCGGCTGGAACACGCGGCTCGTGGATGGCCGCTGGACGCCGACCTTCCCCAACGCGACCTACGTGTTCGCGGGCGAGGAGTGGGAGTTCTGGCGCTGGGAGGCGAAGTCGGGCCGCGACGAGTGGGGCTGCATCGACGACAGCGTGCTGCCCGTCGTCGAGGCGGGGCGGGCGCGGCTCGTGGACAGCACGCATCGCGTGGACGAGTGGCTGGCTTTCGAGCCGACCCCGGGCCACACACCCGGCCACGCGTGCGTGCGGGTCACGACGTCGGCGGGCCAGGCCGTCTTCTCGGGCGACCTCATGCATCGCACGGTGCAGGTGGCGGAGCCGCAGTGGTCGAGCCGGTTCTGCTCGGACCCGGCGCGCGCGCGCGAGACCCGCCGCGACTTCATCGAGCGCCACGCGGATAGCGGGGTGCTGATCCTGCCGGCGCACTTCCCGAAGCCCGGGTACGTCGTGCGCGCGGACGGCGGCTGCCGGTTCGAGCCGGCCGCGTGGTAGACTGACCGCCCCATGCGCGTCCTGCTCGTCCATCCGAGCGCGCTGATGTACTCCGAGCTGTATCTGCGGCTCGAGCCGCTCGGTCTCGAGCGCGTCGCGGCCGCGGTGCGCGCGGCCGGCCACGACGTTCGGCTGCTCGATCTGCAGATCTTCCGTCCCGACGACTATCGTCGCGAGCTCCTGGACTTCAAGCCGCAGGCGGTGGGCTTCTCGGTGAACTACCTCGCCAACGTGCCCGAGGTCGTGGACCTCGCCAAGGAGACGAAGCAAGCCCGGCCCGACACGTTCGTCTTCGTCGGGGGCCACAGCGCGTCCTTCATCGCGCCGGAGTTCCTGGAGCACGCGGCGGGCGCGATCGACTGCATGGTGCGGGGCGAGGGCGAGGTGATCGTGCCGCGCGTGCTCGAGGCGATCGGCGATCCGAAGCTCGAGACGCTGCCTGGCGTCGTCACCCGCCACGGTACTGGGCCGCGGCCGACGCTGCACGACGATCTCGACCGGTTCCTTCCGGCGCGCGACCTCGCGCGCGAGCGGAAGCGATACTTCATCGGCGTGCTCGATCCGTGCGCGTCGGCCGAGTTCACGCGCGGCTGCCCGTGGGACTGCTCCTTCTGCAGCGCGTGGACCTTCTACGGCCGCTCCTACCGCAAGTCGTCGGCCGAGGCGGCCGCCGAGGACATCGCGCGGATCCGAGAGCCGAACGTGTTTCTCGTGGACGACGTCGCCTTCATCCAGGCCGAGCACGGCATGGCGATCGGACGGGAGCTCGAGAAGCGCCGCGTCAAGAAGCAGTACTACCTCGAGACGCGGTGCGACGTGCTCGTCAAGAACCAGGAGGTCTTCCGGTACTGGCGGCGGCTTGGCCTCTACTACATGTTCCTCGGGATCGAGGCGCTCGACGCGGAGGGGCTCAAGCAGCTCCGCAAGCGCTCGACGCCGAACACCAACTTCGAGGCGCTCGAGGTCGCGCGCCGGATCGGCCTCACCGTCGCGATCAACATCATCGCCGACCCAGACTGGGACGAAGAGCGCTTCAGAGTCGTCCGCGAGTGGGCGATGACGGTGCCCGAGATCGTGCACCTGACCGTGTCGACGCCGTACCCGGGGACGGAGACGTGGCTGACCGAGTCGCGCAAGCTCGCGACGCGCGACTACCGGCTCTTCGACGTCCAGCACGCGGTGCTGCCGACGAAGCTGCCGCTCAAGCGATTCTACGAGGAGCTGATCAGCACGCAGGCGGTCCTCAACAGGAAGCACCTGGGCTGGGGCGCGCTCTGGAAATACGGCGCCCCGGCGGTCACCGCGCTCGCCCGGGGTCAGACCAACTACGTGAAGATGCTGTGGAAGTTCAGCTCGGTCTACAACTCCGACCGCCAGTTCACGGACCACGCCAAGCCGGTGAAGTACGAGATGCGCCCGCCGCCGACCCTCGCGACCGCGAAGCCGACGAAGGAAGACCTCTTCGTCCACCTGACGACCTCCGCGCAGCGCGCGACGACCCCCGCCTAGACTCTCGAGTTGGGGGGCCCCGAAATGGCCCCCCAATACCCCCCAACGCTCGGAGCGCCCCGGGGAAACCCGTGGCGCTCCTCGATATCCCGACTGCTTCCTTAGTAGCCGCGCCGCCGGTCCACGACGTGGCGGAGCGGCCGGCCAGCGAGCCACCTCTTCAGATTGTCGTCGAAGACGGGCGCGATCTCCTCGGGCGTGCTCGGTCCCGAGATGTGCGGCGTGATCACCGCGTTGTCGAGCCGCCAGAGCGGATGGTCGGGCGGCAGGGGCTCCGTCGGAAAAACGTCGAGGATCGCGCCGCCGATGCGCCGCGCCTCGAGCGCCGCGACGAGCGCCGTCTCGTCCACCACCGCGCCGCGCCCGATGTTCAGCAGCCACGCCGTCGGCTTCATCGCCGCGATCTCGCGCGGGCCGATCAGGCCGCGCGTGGCCCCGGTCAGCGGCAGCACGACGACGACGAAGTCGGCGGCCGCGACGGCGGTTCGGAGGGCGCCCAGGGCGTAGACGCGATGGGCCTCGCGCGCCGCACGACCCGAGCGGCTCACGCCGAGCACGCGCATGTCGAAGGCACGAGCGGCCCGCGCGATGGCGCGGCCAATGTCACCCAGACCGACGACGGCGAGGGTCTTGCCGCGCAGGAGGTCGGGGAGCATCGCGTCGATCCAACGGCGGTTGCGCTGCGCAGCCCGGTACGCTTCCGTCTTCTGCGTGACCCAGAGGCACCAGCCGAGCACGTACTCGCGCATCCACGGGCCGAACACGCCGGGCGCCCGGGTGACGACGACGCGCGCCGGCAGCTCTGGCACGAGCGCCCAGTCGACCCCGGCGCCCATGACCTGGAGCCATTCGAGTCGCCCGGCCTTCGCGTACAGATGCGGCGGGAACTTCCAGGCGTACAAAACGTCGGCGTCGGCGATGTGGGCAGTGGCCTCGGCGGCGGTTCCGCACACCCGAACGTCCACACGGCCGCGTCCGGCGTGGACGCGACGCGCGTACTCCGCCGCCTCTTCCGGGTGATAGACGAGAACGACGCGCGGCCCGCCGCGCGGCCGGCTCATCGCGCCTGCTTCAGCAGCGCATCCTCGCCGGAGAAGTCGATCTCGCGGCGGTCGAGTCCCTCGCGCAGATACCACTCGAGCGTCTGGGCCAGACCCGAGGCGAGCGTGTAGCGCGGCGCGATCCCCAGCTCACGGCGGATCTTCGTCGTCGTGTAGACGGCGTGGCAGTCGTAGAGGAGGTTCTGGCCGAACGGCGCGGGCTTGCCGCCGGGCGGCGTCGGGCAGGGGACGAGCGTGAGCGGCCGCTTCATGACCTCGGCGATCAGCTCGACGAAGCCCG
>JBOHQB010000075.1:0-1574 GCA_050731995.1 Candidatus Rokuibacteriota bacterium | reverse complement strand
GGACGGCGATCATTGTCGTGCTCGGCGCCCTGACATGGCTCGCCTGGTACGAGAGCAACCTGTGGCTGCCGCACTCGCTCTGGTTCCTCGGCATGTTCGCGCGCGCGGTGCGCATCGTCGTCACTTAACTACATGGGGGCCCCGAAATGGCCCCCATCCCCCCAACGCTCGGGAGCGCCCCGGCAAAGCCGTGGCGCTCCTCGTTATGCGCTTGCGGCCCCGACATGGCCCCCCACTATCGCAGGCTCGCCTCGGCCGTCGAACGGTCTGCGGCTTCGCACTCCCATTCCCCCCAGCGCTCGGAGCGCCCCGGCGCAGCCGTTGCGCTCCTCGATACGCCCGTGCAAGATCGAGGCATGAGGCGCGCCCTCCGCTCGGTCGCGGCCATGCTGCTCGTCGCCGGCCCCGCCCTCGCCGCCGCCCAGTCGCCGCGCATGGTGCGCGTGAGCCTCGAAGTGCGCGAGTCGGGAACACAGAGCCGGGAGGCCGTGCAGGGCGGCGGGCGCGTGATCATCACCGACCGCGGCGGCACGCGCGCGCGCGCGGGCGTTGGAGCGGATGCCGGCCAGACGCGCGTCACCAAGAGCACGGGCGTCTTCACGGTCGTGCAGGACGGCGGCGAGTCGACGATCCTCGTCGCCCAGTCGGTGCCCTACCCGCAGGTGTCCGTCTACCGCGACTACGCGACCGGCGCGGGCTACGTCGCCACCGGGGTCGCCTTCCGCGACGTCGGCACGTCACTCCGGGTGCGGGTGGCGCTGCTCGCGAACGACCAGATCCGGGTGCGGCTGACTCCCTCGATCAGCTACTTCTCGCCGAGCGGCGACGGGATCGTGGACTTCACGGAGGCGACGACCGAGCTCGTCGTGCCCAACGGCCGGCCCGTCGTCATCGGCGGCACCACGAGCCAGATGCACCAGGTCACGCGTCACGTCCTCGGCTACCTCACCACCCAGTCGAGCGGCGAGACGGCCTTCATCCTGACGGCGACGGTGCGCTGACCCGCGCCGGGGCGCGGAGCGGCCCGCGCGCGATGAGCGCCAGGCCGATGACCACGAGCGCCACGGCCATCATCCCGGGCAGCAGGCGCGGGTGGCGCTCCCAGAGCAGGCCCGTCAGGAATGGTCCGAGGCAGAGTCCGCCGTCCACGACCACGCGATAGAGCGCCGTGCGCCAGGCGATTTGCGCCGGCTCCGTCACCGCGCGCAGGACGCCGAGCGGCAGCATCCAGCCTGACATCGCGACCCCGTAGAGCGCGCAGCCGACGACCACCAGCCAGAGCCCGCCGAACCCGACGAGCGCGGCGCCCGCCCCGAAGACGAGCAGCAGCACGCCGTGCACCCGCGCGGGGCCGCGGCGATCGGCGAGCATGCCGACGGGCAGGAGCGCGACGATGTCGAGCACCTGCGGGACCATGAGCAGGCGCGCGAGGCCGACCCGGTCGAAGTCGAACTCACGGCTCGCCCGGAGCGGGATGAGAAGACTGTCGAGCGTGGCGTAGGTGAGCGCCACCGCGCCGCCGACGGCGAACGCCAGCGCCGCGAGCCAGGGCGCTCGGACGACGTCGCGGCCGG
>JBOHQB010000074.1:0-33198 GCA_050731995.1 Candidatus Rokuibacteriota bacterium | reverse complement strand
GCGCTGGGACCGGCGTCCGATCGCGCTGCTCCGGATCCGCGCCTTTCGGCGCGACGGCGTCGCCGCCTCAGAAACGGCGCGCGCGCTCGAGACCGCCATCGAGAAGGTGCGCGCCTTCGGCGGGCGCGTGGACGGGCTCTCCGCGAGCGGGCTCGTCGGCGCGTTTGGTATCGACCGCGCGGATGACGCGGCGTGGCGCGCGGCGAACTCGGCGCTCGCCATCCAGAACGCCGCGGGCCGCTCGCGCGTCGAGCTCCGCTTCGGCATCCACGCGGGCACGCTGATGGTGGGTCGCAGCGGACGCACCGTCGAGATCGACCAGGACGCCAAGCGCGACGCGCTCGTCGGGCTCGACCGGCTGCTCGATGACGCCGAGCCCGGTAGCATCCTGATCAACGCCGCGGCCGCGCCCTTCCTGGACCGACGCTGCGAGCTGGTGGCGGCCGCGGGCGATGCCGGCGCCTACCGACTGGCCGAGCGATCGGGCGGGAGCAGCCGGGTGGGAACGGGCTTCGTCGGGCGCGGTCAGGAGCTCCTGCTCCTGCGCGACTGCTTCGACGCCGCGTGTCGCGGGCGTGGGCGTGTCGTCGCGATCGCCGGCGAGGCGGGGATCGGCAAATCACGCCTCGTCGCCGAGTTTCGGCGCGGGCTGCCGGCCGACGTCGCGACGTGGCTCGACGGGCAGTGCGTCTCCTTCGGCGAGCATGTCGCGTTCCTGCCGGTGATCGAGATCGTCCGGCGCGCCGCCGGAGTTACCGAGTCCGATACCCCCGGCACGATCGCGGTCAAAGTCCGGCAGACTCTCGCCGATACCGGCCTGGCTGTCGACGGCACGGCCCCTTACCTCCTGCACCTGCTCGGGGTGAAGGAAGGCGCCGAGCGGCTGGCCGCGCTGAGCCCGGAGGCGATCAACGTCCGCACGCTCGAGCTGCTCACGAGCCTCGCCCTCGCCGCCGCGCGCCGCCGGCCGCTCGTCGTGGTGGTCGAGGACCTGCACTGGATCGATCCGCTGTCGGCCGAGCACCTCGCCGCGCTCGGCGAGCGCGTGCCCGGGGCGTCGATCCTCCTCCTCCTCACGTATCGCCCGGGCCGGCGTCCGGCCTGGCTCGCGCGCGCCGACGTCACGCAGGTCGCGCTGCCGCCGCTCTCGCGGGACGAGAGCCTCAGCGTGCTCCAGGGCGCCTGGCCCCGCGCCGGGATCGGCGGCGACATGCTCGAGGCAATCGTCGCCAAGGACGACGGTAACCCGTTCTTCCTGGAGGAGATGGCCCGGGCGGTCGGTCAGGGGCCGGCCGAGGGCCGGCCGGTCCCGGACACGATCCATGGGTACCGGTTCCGTGCCGTGCGGGACGCGCGGAGCCCCGACGAGACCTGCCGGTAGTCGCTAGGCCCGTCCCTCAAGCGCGCGCGCGAGCTGGTCGAGGTGGTTGTCGTCGTGCCACGCCATCAGCGTGACGAAGTCGTCGACCGTCACGCGACCGCGCGTGGCGTGCATCCCACCGCGCCTCCACTGCTCCGGCGCCAGGCCGTTGAGGAAGGCGAGCGTCTCCTCGCGCCGTCGCCGGAAGGCGGCGACCGCCTGCTGGGCGTCGTGTCGGAGATACTGACGCTCCTCCGCCCAGCGGTCGGGCGTGGCCGGATCGAAGAACAGCTTCGGATCGTCCACGGCCGTCATCAGCTGGAATCGGCTCAGGAACAGCTCCTCGATGTCGCGGAGATGGCAGACGCACTCCTTCGCCGCGAAGTTCTTCGGATCGGGCCGGCGTGAGAGCGCGGCATCGTCGCGTCCCTTGACGGCGGCGGCGAGCTCATCCGCCGTGCGGGTCATCCGCTCGAGCCGGTCGGCGACCGGCAGCTTCGCGTACTCCTCCAGCGTCGGCATCGTGCCCCTCCTCTCGGGCGAGCCCGGAACCAGCTGGTGGAACAGGCTCGACTCCCGCTTGTAGAAGCCCTCGGTGTGATACGAATCCGCGAGCCGCAGCACCGTGTAGTCCGTGTGGTGCCCGACCTCGTGCAGGAGCGTCCGGAGATACGTCCGGAACGCCACGACGCGCTTCTGCTTGGCCGTGCGCATCCAGAGCTGGATCTTCGGCGGCCGACCCCGCTCGTTCGTGTAGAGGCCGTGCAATTCGCCCCAGCGCGCGTGCGGCCGCGCCGCGAGCACCTCCACGCGCACCGGGGGCAGGCCCATCGCCTCGCAGAGTCCGCGGATCAGTGCGTGGGTCGCCTGTTGCGTCGCCATCCGGTCCTCCGCGTCGAGCGCCGACGCGAGCGCGTCCACCGACGGCCGCAGCGCCTCGGGGCGCGCGAGACGGATTTCGGTGATCGCGTCGCTCTTGTCGTAGATCGCCCGCTGCCGGCGCGTCAGCCGCGCGTAGTAGGCGAACGGCACCTAGCGCCCGGTCCAGCGCGGCGGACGCTTCTCGAGAAAGGCCTTGGCGCCCTCGACACGGTCCTCCGTCGTGCGGAGGAGCGTCGAGAGGTCGTTCTCGAGACGGAGACCGTCCGCGAGGGGCAGCTCGAGCCCCTTCACGACGGCCTCTTTCGCGTAGCGGAGGGCGACTGGCGCGCGGGCGGCCAGCGTCCGCGCCAGCTCGGTCGCTGCCGAGAGCGCCTGCCCCTCGGGGACGACCCGCTCGACGAGCCCGATCCGGAGCGCCTCGTCGGCCGGGATCCGGGCACCGGTGAGAATCAGCTCGAGCGCCTTGCCGCGTCCCACGATGCGGGGCAGCCGCTGGGTGCCGCCGCCGCCCGGGATGATCGCGAGGTTGACCTCGGTGAGGCCGAGCGTCGCGTTCGCCGCCGCGATGCGGATGTCGCAGGCGAGCGCGAGCTCGAGGCCCCCGCCGAAGGCGTAGCCGCCGATGGCCGCGAGGATCGGCTGGGGGCAGCGGTCCATCACCGCGCGGAAGTCGACGCGCCGGCGGGAGTCGCGGAAGCGCGTGGGGGCCTGCGGCTCGACGAACTCGCGGATGTCGGCGCCGGCGGAGAAGGCCTTGGCGCCCGCGCCCGTGACGACGACGACCCGGACGTCGTCGGCCTCCGCGACGGACTCGAAGCAGCGCCTGAGCTCGCGCCGCATGAGATCGTTCATTGCGTTGTGGACTTCGGGGCGGTTCAGCGTGATCGTCGCGACGCCGTCGCCGAGCTCATACCGGATCGCCTCGTAGGTCACCGGATGGCCCTCTTCGCGCGCAGCTCGGCGATCGCCGCGTCGCCGTAGCCCAGCGCCTTCATGATCTCGTCGGTGTGCTGTCCGAGCGTCGGCGGCGGCCCCGGATCGCGTGTCGGCGTGTCACCGAAGACCAGCGGCTGGCCCATCAGGCGCAGCCGCCCGACCTCCGGGTGGTCGTACTCGCGGACCATGTCGTGGTGGCGGACCGCCGGGTCGTCCATGAACTCGGCGATCGTTTGCACCGGCGCGGCGGGAATGTCGTTCGACGCGAGGACCTCGAGCCAGTGGCCCCGGGGCTTTGAGGCGAACGTCTCTTGCAGGCGCGGCAGGAGCGCCTGGTTGTTCTCGAGGCGCAGGAGCCACGACGCGAAGCGCGGGTCGTCGGCCAGCTCCTCGAGGCCGAGCGCCTTGCAGAGCTTGACCCAGAAGGATTGGTTGCCGCACGCCAGGAAGAACCACCGGCCGTCGCCCGCCTGGTAGAGACGGTACGTCGGGTTGTCGCGGAGCAGCGTCGGCTTCGCCGGATAGTCGACGGCAATGCCCGACTGGAGCGCCATCACGCCGCGGAGCAGCGACGTCTCGACGCGCTGGCCGCGGCCCGTGCGCTCGCGCGCGAAGAGCGCGGCGACGACCGCCTGGGCCGCGAGCGCGGCCGTGTAGTAGTCGGTCGGCGCGGTCCGCAGATACTGGGGCGGCCCGCCGAAGCCCTGGAGCGTCATCACGCCGCCCATCGCCTGGAAGACCGGATCGAAGCCCGGGCGCTCGACGCCGGGGCCGGTCGAGCCGAAGGCGGTCACCGAGCAGTAGACGAGCCGGGGGTTGATCGCCGAGAGCCGCTCCCAGCCGACACCGAGGCGCTCGGCGACGCCGGGGCGCATGTTCTCCATGAAGACGTCGGCGCCGGCCACGAGCCGCTCGACGACCTCGACGCCCTCGGGCGTCTTCAGATTCACCGCGATCGAGCGCTTGCCACGGTTCCAGCCGAAGAACCCGGGCAGCTCGCGGAACGAGTCGCCCTCGAGCGCTTCGACCTTGACCACGTCGGCGCCCATGTCGGCGAGCTGCATCGCGGCGTAGGAGCCGGCGATGTAGCTCGTCAGGTCGACGACGCAGATGCCGTCGAGCGGCGGGGGAGCCTGGCCCACGGGGCGGGGCTCAGCGCGCCACGTGGCGGACGATCAGCTCGCGGTGGTACTCCGCGTCGCCGTACATGGCCTCGAGCGCCTTGGCGCGTTTGAAGTAGAGGTGCAGGTCGTACTCCCAGGTGAAGCCGATCCCGCCGTGCACCTGGATCGCCTCGCCGCAGACCTTCCGGGTCGCGTCGCCGACGTAGGCCTTGGCGACGGACGCGGCGAGCGGAGCGTCGTCGGCCCCGGCGTCGAGCGCCCACGCGGCGTAGTAGACCGCCGAGTGCGAGTTCTCGATCTCGAGCAGCATGTCGGCGCACTTGTGGCGGATCGCCTGGAACGAGCCGATCGGCTGACCGAACTGCTCGCGCACCTTCGCGTAGCCGACGGCCATGTCGAGGCAGCGCCGGGCGGCGCCGAGCTGCTCGGCGGCGGCGGCGACCGCGCCGCGACGGAGGAGCGCGGCGAGCGCGGGAGCGGCGCGGCCGGGAGATCCCAGCACCGCGTCGCCCGCGACCGGCGTCTTGTCGAGCGCGACTGTCGTCAGGCGCATGGCGCCGTCCATCACGGGCGCCGGCTCGAGCGAGATCCCCGACGCCGACGGGTCCAGGAGGAAGAGCGTGAGCCCCTCGGGCGTGTGTGCCGGCGCCAATATAAGATCGGCGACGTGGGCCCACGGTACGAAGCGCTTGGTGCCCGTCAGCTGCCAGCCCCTGGAGGTCTTCTCCGCGCGCGTCTGCGCCGCGTCGGGGCTCCAGTCCGTGTCGGCGTCGAGGAACGCGACCGTCGCGCGCGCAGCGCCCGTGGCGACCGCGGGAAGCCAGCGCTTTTTCTGCGCGTCGGTGCCGGCTTCCAGGATCGCATGGGCGGCGAGCAGCGTCGGGAGATACGGACCCGGGCACGCGGCGTGGCCGAGCTGTTCCTGGAGGACCGCCGTCTCGACCATCCCGAGGGCGCTCCCACCGTGCTCCTCGGGCAAGGACAGGCCGAGCCAGCCGAGCTGGGCCATCTCCTTCCACAGGGTCTCGCTCTCGCCGCGCGGGTCGTCCCAGAGCAGGCGCACGGTCGCGGGCTTCACGTGCTCGTCGAGGAACGCGCGCGCCGAGTTCTTCAAGAGAGTCTGGTCGGAGGTGAGCGCGAAGTCCATGTCAGGCCTTGATCCGGTCGGCGCGCACTTCCTTGGGCAGGCCGAGCACGCGCTCGCCGATGATGTTCTTCTGGATCTCGGAGGAGCCGGAGTAGATCGTGCCGGCGCGCGACCAGAGGAACGCGGTCGCCCACGTGCCGGGCTCGCCGGAGGAGGTGTCGATCTCCTCGAACTCCTCGCGCGCCGAGGTCAGCTGGCCGTAGGGCCCGAGGATCTCGAGCGCGAGCTCGTAGTAGCGCTTCTCGAACTCCGTGTACGAGAGCTTCGTGACCGACGACGCGGCGCCGGGGGAGTCGCTCGTGTTCAGCGCCGACAGCACGCGCAGCCCCGCGTAACGCTGGACCTCGAGGTCGGCGTAGATCTTGCCGAGCTTGTGTCGGATGACCGGGTCCTCGATGAGCGGCTTGCCGTTGCGCCGCAGCTCCTTCGTCGCCCTCACGAGCTGGCCGAAGGCGATCGCGTACCGCGTGACGCGGCCGAGCGAGTTGCCGCCGCGCTCGTAGCCCAGCGTCGTCTGCGCGATCTCCCAGCCCTGGTTGAGCCTGCCGACGAGGTCGTGCTTCTCGGCCCGCGCGTTGGTCATGAAGACCTCGCTGAAGAGCGAGGAGCCGGTGATCTGCTTGAGGGGGCGCACCTCGACGCCCGGTTGGCGCATGCTGAAGAGGAAGCAGGAGATGCCCTTGTGCTTGCTGACCGTCGAGTCCGTGCGCGCGAGCAGGATGCCCCAGTCCGCGATCGGCCCGCTCGACGTCCAGATCTTCTGGCCGTTGACGAGGTAGTGGTCGCCCTGGTCGTCGGCGCGCGTCCGCAGCGAGGCGAGGTCCGAGCCCGAGTTCGGCTCGGAGTAGAGCTGGCACCAGATCTCCTCAGCCGTGAGCATCTTCTTGAGGTAGCGCTGCTTCTGCGCGTCGGTGCCGTGCACGATGATCGTCGGCCCGATGAAGCCGATCCCGAGGCCGTTGATCGCCGGCGGCGCGCTGAGCCGGGCCATCTCGTCCTGCACGATCGCCTGCTGCATCGGCGTGCGGCCCCAGCCGCCGTAGTCCTTGGGCCACAGCATGCCGACGTATCCCGCCTCGTAGAGCTTCCGGTGCCACGCCTTGCGCTCGTCGAGGGTCTTCAGCTCGTCTCGGGGAATGTTCGCCTCGAGCCAGCGCCGGACTTCGCTCCGGAAGGCGCGCTCCTCAGGGGTGGGATTCAGGTCCATCGTCCGCCTCCTCGCGGGGAATGAGCGTTTCTAGCACGGGGTCCTCGCCCCGGCAACCGGTCAGGCGTCCGTGGGCGCCGGCAGCCGGTAGATGGCGGTGTGCAGCACGTGGGCGACGGGCCGCGCGCGCTCACCGGCCCCGATCGCGAAGACCACGAGGTCCGCCTCGACGAACTCGCGGCCCTTCTTCTCGAAGAGCGAGCGCACGCGGCCGCGCGTGGCGAGGGTCTCGCCGATACGCGCCCCGCCCAGGTGACGCACGACGCTGCCGGCGTGGATCCACGGCCCCAGACGGACGTTCTTGGACAGCGCGGCGTTGGACTGGTGGAGGAGGAACGCCGGGTGGACGCGCCCGGCCGTGCCGAGGTAGAGCGGCAGCGAGTCGCTCACCTTCCGCGTGTACTCGGTCGCCTCCGCCTCGTCGTACGTGGCCACGGGCGTCCCGAGCACCTCGAGCGACGCGAGGTGCTCGCGCGACGCCGCCGGGCGCTCCGCCGGGAGCGGCGCCGCGCGGTAGAGCGCCGCATTCACCGGCGTCGGCGTGCCGGCGGGCAGGGTCGCCGTCAGCACCGCGCACTCGCCCGTAGACGCCGTCGACAGGGTGACCGAGGCGCTCACGCCCCGGGGGTCGCGTGCGGTCACCGTCCCGGCGATCGTGACCTCCTCGCCGTCGAGGACCGGTTTGACGAAGCGCACGCTGGCGGTGCCGCGCTCGAGCCACGCCGCTCCGAACGCCTCGGCGAGCGGATGCGTCATGTAGGCGTAGACGGTGACGCCGGGCACGAGACCGCCGCGGAAGCCGTAGCGGCGGGCGACCTCGTCGTCGTGGATCTTGTTCTCCGAGCTCGCGGATGTGTTCCGCGCCTTCACGCGATAGTCGGGCAGACGTTCCTGGGTCACGCGCGAAGTCTAGCGGCGCCCTCGCGGAGGGTCAACCGGGCGGGTATAATCGGCGCGTCATGCGCGGCCTCATCATCGCCCTCGTCGTGATCGCCGTGGTCGTGGGGGGCGTGATCCTCTGGGCCGTGTCCGTCAACAACCAGCTGGTCGTCCTCGACCAGACGGTGGCCGAGAAGACGGCGCAGGTCCAGAATGTCTACCAGCGTCGTGCCGACCTCATCCCGAACCTCGTCGAGACCGTGAAGGGCTTCGCCTCCCAGGAGCGGACCGTCCTCGAAGAGGTGACGAAGGCCCGGGCGAGCGCCACGTCCATCCAGCTGACGCCGCAGGCGCTCAACGATCCGAAGGCGATCGAGCGATTCCAGGCGGCGCAGAACCAGCTGTCGGGCGCGCTGAGCCGGCTGCTCGTCACGGTCGAGCGCTATCCGGATCTGAAGTCCAACCAGAACTTCCTCGCGCTCCAGGCCGAGCTGGCCGGGACCGAGAATCGCATCACCGTCGAGCGGATGCGCTTCAACCAGGCGGTGCGCGACTACGACACCCGCATCGCCCTCTTTCCCGGCAGCTTCGTCGCCCGCTTCGCCGGTTACACCCCGAAGGCGTACTTCGAGGCCGCCCCGGACGCGCAAACAGCCCCGAAGGTGAAGTTCTAGGCTGCTGCTCGCCCCGTTCTTGGCGCGAGCAGGCGAGCTGGTGATGGCGCGTCCTCCGCGGTGGGTCCGCCGCTTCCTTTCGGACGCCGACCTCGAGGCGGTCGCCGAAGCCATCCGCCACTCCGAGTCGCGGACCTCGGGCGAGATCCGCGTCCACCTCGAGCGGCGGCTGCCGTGGCGGACGCGCGATCCGCTCGCGCGCGCCCAGAGGCTCTTCCATCGGCTCGGCATGCATCGGACCCACGACCGCCACGGCGTCCTGATCTACGTCGCGATCCGAAGCCGGAGGCTCGCCGTCGTCGGCGACACGGGTATCCACGCGCGCGTCGGCGACGAGCACTGGGCGGGCGTGCGCGATCTCATGGTCGAACGGCTGCGCGCCGACGCGACGCGCGACGCCCTGGTCGGCGCCGTCGACGAGGTCGGGCGCGAGCTTGCCCGGCACTTCCCGCGCCACCCCGACGACCGGAACGAGCTCTCCGACGACGTGAGCGTCCGATGACCCCGCCGCGGCCGGCGCAATGCTGCTGCCTTTCCTCGTCCTGACGCTCGTCGTTCCGCCCGCGCCCGACGCGCGCGTCAGCGACTACGCGGGGCTGCTCGCGGCCGACGCGCGGGCCCGGCTCGAGCAGCGGCTGGCCGAGCGCGAGCGGGCGACCGGCGCCCAGATGGCGATCGCGATCTTCCCTGGGCTCGAGGGCGAGAGCCTCGAGGACTTCTCGATCCGGCTGGCGCAGCGGTGGCGCATCGGACGGAAGGGCCTCGACAACGGCGTGATCCTGGTCGTCTTCGTCCGCGACCGGAAGGTCCGGATGGAAGTCGGTTACGGCCTGGAGGGGCTAGTCCCCGACTCGGTGGCGGCGCAGATCATCCGCGAGGCGCTGGGTCCGCGGTTCCGCGAGCAGCGCTACGCCGCCGGGCTCGAGGCCGCCGTGGACGCCGTCTTCGCCCGCATCGCGCTCGAGCGCGATGTAGGAATCTGGCGGCAGCGGCAGAAAGACGCCGAGCAGACCGCGCTCTTCCACACCGTCGCCTTCATCCTCATCGGCGGCGCGATCGTCCTTGGGCTGGCACGCGAGGTCATGCGCCAGCGCGGTGGCTATGCGGCGCGCGGGCGCGGCTGGGCCTCGTCGGGCTCGGGCCGGAGCGGTGGCGGCGGGTCGAGCGGCGGCTCGTCCGACAGCAGCTTCTCCGGCGGGGGCGGCTCCTTCGGCGGCGGCGGCGCGAGCGGTGACTGGTGAGGTGTAGGATAGGCTCATGACCGCAAGCTCGCCGCGCCTTCGACCGTGGGTCGCACTCCTGGCGGCGCTCGCGGTCTGGCCGTGCGAAGCGCCGGCCCAGGGGCGACAGGAGAGCGAGACGCTCGGCATGGAGCAGCGGCGCAAGACCCAGGTCATCCGCCCGCTGCCGCCGGCCGCCGAGATCGAGCAGGACGCTGATCAGGCGATCGAAGAGCAGCGGGCGGAGCGACGGCGCGACGAGCTCATCCGGCAGAGTCTGCCGCAGATCAAGCCGCCGTACGCCGACGCCGATGTCCGCGGCGGCATCCAGAGCCAGAACATCCTGAAGTCGCTGCCGCGCCGCTAGACGCTCAGCCGAGCAGCGAGCCCTCGGCCGCGGCGACACCCGCGCCGAGACGCACCGGGATCCCGAACTCCTTCAGCATCATCTCGAGGCCCGCGAGTCCGCCGAGGAGCTCGAGCTCGTTGAGGCTGCCGAGGTGGCCGATGCGGAAGACCTTGCCCCGCACGGCGCCGAGCCCGATGCCGAGCGACATGTCGAGCCGGCGGTGCGCGTGCTGGATGAGCGCGTCGGAGTCCATCCCCGGCGGCATCACGACCGCCGTGAGCGTGTTCGAGCGCTCCGCGGGGTTGCGGCAGAGGATGCCGAGACCCCACGCGACGACCGCGCGCCGGCACGCCTCGCCGAGACGCGCGTGGCGCGCAAAGACGTTCGCGAGCCCTTCCTCCTCGAGCATGGCGATCGCCTCGCGCAGTCCGAAGAGGAGCGTCGTCGCGGGCGTGTAGGGGTACTCGCCGCGCCGGTTCCGCTCCAGCACGGGCCGCCAGTCCCAATAGGCGCGGGGGCACCGCGCTTTCTCGCCGGCGCTCACGGCGCGCTCGCTCACGGCGAGGATCGCCATGCCGGGCGGGAGCATCAGCCCCTTCTGCGGGCCGGTCAGCGTGACGTCGGCGCCCCACTCGTCGTGACGGACGTCGATGGACGCAAGCGACGACACGGTGTCCACGAGCAGCAGCGCGGGGTGCTGCGCGCGGTCGAGCGCGGCGCGCACGGCGGCAATATCCGACGTCACCCCGGTCGAGGTCTCGTTGTGGACGACGAGCACGGCACGGATCTCGTGCGCGGTGTCGGCGGCGAGGCGCGTCGCGAGCGCGTCGGCCGGAACGCCATCGCCGTAGTCCACCTCGAGACGGTCCACCTCGAGGCCGTACGCCGCGGCCGTCTTCGCGAACCCCGTCGAGAAGTGGCCGTTGACGCACGCCAGCACGCGGTCGCCGGGGGAGAGGGTGTTGACGATCGCCGCCTCCCACGCGCCGGTGCCCGAGCCCGGGTAGAGCACGACGTGGCCGCGCTCCGTCTTGAAGATCCGCTTGAGACCGTCGAGGCAGTCACCCACGAGCGCGGCGAACTTCGGTCCCCGGTGGTCGATCACCGGCTGCGACATCGCGCGCACGATGCGCTCGGGGACCAGCGTGGGGCCCGGGATCTGAAGGAACGACCGCCCCGGCATGGTGGCGAGAGTCTAGCATGGTAGAGTGGGCGCGCTCCGATGACCCGCGACGAGATTCCGACCCCGGCGCTGCTGCTCGATCTCGACCGCTTCGAGCGGAATCTGGCCGCGATGGCCGCGCACGTGCGCCGCGCCGGCAAGAATCTCCGGCCGCACGCCAAGACCCACAAGTGCCCGGAGATCGCGCGCCGCCAGATCGCCGCCGGCGCCCTCGGCGTCGCGTGCGCGAAGCTCGGCGAGGCGGAGGTGATGGCGCGCGCCAGGATCCGGGGTCTTCTGATCACGACCGAGGTCGTGGCCCCGCAGGCGCTCCGCCGCCTCACGCGCCTCGTCGCCGAGGCGCCCGACACGATGGTCGTCGTGGACCACGCCGAGAACGTCGCGGCGCTGGCGGCCGCCGCCGAGCGCGACGCCGTGACGATCGACGTGCTGGTGGATCTCGACGTCGGCAACCGGCGGACCGGCGTCGACCCCGGCGAGCCCGCGGTGGCGCTGGGCCGCGCCGTCGTCGCGCGCAAGGCGCTCCGGCTGCGCGGGCTGCAGGCGTACGCGGGGCACTGCGCCCACGTCATCGGCTGGGAGCAGCGTCGTGAGGCGTCGCGCGTGGCGATGGCGCCGCTCGCGGAGACCCGGCGCCTCTTCGAGGCGGCGGGACTGCCCGTCGAGGTCGTCGCCGGCGGCTCCACGGGCACCTGGGACATCGACGTCGAGCTCGCCGCGCTCACCGAGCTCCAGAGCGGGTCCTACTGCGTCATGGACCTCGACTATCGGCGTATCGGCGGACGCGACGGGCAGTGGCTCACCGGCTTCGAGATGGCGCTGACCGTCGTCGCCACGGTCGTCAGCATCCCCACGCGCGACCGCGCGATGGTGGACGCGGGCCTGAAAGCGTTCTCCACCGACAAGCCGTTCCCACCCGAGTCGGTCGAGCGTCCGGGGATCGAGTACGCCTTTGCGGGCGACGAGCACGGCCGGCTCACGATCACCGATCCCTCGCGCGCGCCGCGGCTCGGCGAGCGGATCGAGTTCTTCGCGCCCCACTGCGATCCGACGATCAACCTCTACGATCGGATCTACGCCGTCCGGGGCGACGGGGTCGAGGCCGTGTGGGAGATCGCCGCACGCGGCCGCTCGGACTGACGGCGTGATGCCGGCCGCGGCCTCGCTCGCTACGCGGGATCGCGTCAGTATCGGGCTGCTCCTGTTCTTCTCCGCTTTCAACGTGACGCTCGACTGGGCGCTGGTCCGGCGTGGGCGTGATCTGCCTCAACTCGTGGGCTCCGACTGGGCCGCGGACCTGTGGGCCCTTTATGCCGACGCGGACCGGTTCTGGATCGCCTCGCCCTGGTCGCTCGCGCAAGAAGGGTTCAACGTCTTCGTGACGACGCTCGTGAACATCGTCCTCATCGCTGGCATCCTGCGCGGTGCGCCCTGGCGCCACGCGCTGCAGCTGGCGCTCGGCGCCTACGTCGCGTACTCGTGCATCCTCTACCTGCTGGCCGGTCATCTCAGCGGCTACGCGGGGATGCGCGCGCGCACCGCGACGGGGTTCACGCTTTTCTACGGCCTGACGCTGCCGTGGCTCGCCGCGCACGCCTGGCTGGCCTGGGACGCCTTCACGGCGATCGTCCGACGCTTCGCGAGTCCGCGAGCATGATCGCCGCGCTGGCGGTGGTGGGATTCGTCGGCGCGCTCTTCGTGGCCTCGGGCTACGGGCTGAGCGGGCTCCGACTGCTCGGCGTGGCGGCCGCCGCCGTCGCCGCGACCGTCGCCGTCGGGATCTGGTCGCCGTCGGCTATCATTCGTCACTTCGGCGCGCTGCTCGTCGCCGCCAACGTGCTTGCCCTCGCGTCGGCCGGCCTCCTCTACGCGTGCGGCCGGTGGGCCCAGGGACGCGGCCTCCTCGAGGGCGGCCTTCGCGAGGCGGCCCTCGATTTCTTCTATGGCGTGGAGCGTGCTCCGGTGTGGCGCGGAGTCGATCTCAAAATGTTCGCCTACCGCCCGTCGCTGATCGCGCTCGGCCTCGTCAACCTCGGCTTCGCCTTCGCCCAGTGGGAGCGCCACGGCCGCCTGGCGACTCCCATGCTGCTGTTCGAGGCGTTCACGCTGCTCTACGTCGCGAACTACTTCCACTTCGAGCACGGGATGCGCTTCACCTGGGATGTCCTGGAGGAGCGCTTCGGCTGGGCCCTCGTCTGGGGCGACTGGGTCCTGGTACCGTTCTTCTACAGCCTGCCCGGATGGTATCTTGTCGACCGGGTGAGCCCGCCGTCGCTCCCGGCCGCCGTCGGGCTCATCGCCATGTACGTGTTCGGCTTCTGGCTCTTCCGGGGCGCCAACGCGCAGAAGCACCAGTTCAAGCTCGACCCGTCCGCGCCGGTCTGGCGGCGGCCGCCGGAGACGATCGGCGGCCGGCTGCTCGTCTCGGGGTTCTGGGGTATCGGCCGCAAGCTCAACTACACCGGCGAGCTGATCCTCTACTATGCGTGGACGCTGCCGTGCGGGCTTGCGTCACCGGTGCCGTACCTGCCCGCGCTCTGGCTGACCTTCTTCTTCCTCCACCGCGCCCGGCGCGACGACCGTCGCTGCCGCCAAAAGTACGGCGCGCTGTGGGCCGCGTACTGTGAGCGTGTCCGCTGGCGGATGGTTCCGTTCCTCTACTGAGGACGTCATGGACAGCGCACGCCGGATACGTTAGACAGGAACGTGATGGTCGCCCCCGCGTCGCCGTGGGATGTCTGTATCGTCGGCGCCGGCCCCGCCGGCTCCACGTGCGCGTACTATCTCGCCGGCCGTGGCCGGCGCGTTTTGCTCCTGGAGCGTGAGCGCTTCCCGCGGGACAAGCTCTGCGGCGACGCCGTCACCGGACGGGCGCAGGTCCACCTCGAGCGGATGGGGGTGCTGGCCGACGTGCTCGCCGCGGGCGAAGGCCATTGGGCCGAGATCGGCGGCTTCGTCAGTCCGCGCGGAGTCGCCTACATCGGCAGCTCGGTGGAGGACGGGCGACGCCCGCTCGTGATCGCGATCAAGCGCGTCGCGCTCGATGTGCGCTTGGCGCGCGCAGCGGCCTCCGCCGGTGCGACGCTCGTTGAAGATTCACCGGTCGCCGGCGCCGACTTCGCTCCGGGCTCGGGCGTGTGGACTGTGCGCTGCGCGACGCAGCCGGCCACGACGTACGAGGCCCGGGCGCTGGTGACGGCGGACGGCGCTCTCGCGCGTCTCGCGCGCTCACTCGGTGTCGTGACGACGGCGCCCGACGGCGTGTGCAGCCGCGCGTACGTCGAGGCCGGCACGACGGACTTCGCTTCGGACGGCGTCATGTTCTATCCACGCGAGCTTCTGCCCGGATACTGCGTGCTGTTCCGGGAGGCCGGCGGAGAGCTGAACCTGTGCTGCTACGTGATTCCCGGCGGCCAGGCGGGGCTTCGCGACCTCAAGCGGCTCCACGACAAGATCGTGCGAGGCGACCCGTACGTCAACCGGGCTCTCGGTCCTCGCGCGCGTCTGGCACCGATGCGCGCGGCGCCGCTCCGTCTCGGCGGCGTGCCGCAGAGCGTCGGCGACCACATGCTCGTCATCGGCGACGCCGCCGGTCACATCGACCCGCTGACGGGTGAGGGCATCCAGTACGCGATGGATGGAGGCGAGATCGCCGCCCAGACACTCGACGAGGCGCTCGAGGCCCACGACCTCAGCGCGGCGTTTCTCCAGCGGTATCAGGATCGCTGGATGGCGTCGTTCGGGTGGGACTTCCGCTGGTCCTGGGCGATGGCGGCGGCCTCCGCGCGCTATCCCGCCTTTCTCGACGGCTGTGCGGCGCTCATGCGCCGGCGCGGCACCGAATTCCTGCTCGAGTGGGCGGAGGCCATGACCGGCGCGCGTCCGAAGCGCACATTCCTGAGGCCGCGCGTGGCGCTCCCGATCCTGGGCGAGATGATTCGACTGTGGTGGCGCGGGCCCGTCCCCGTGACCGAGCCGCAGCGCCTGTGACGCCGACTCAGTCGGGGAGCGCCTCGCTGTGTGGGTCCGCCGCGATCGCGCGCCGGGCCGCCTCGCTCCCGCGCTCGTACGCGGTGAGTCGCTCGCCCTCCGCGCGTGCCCGGAAGTCGCCGGTGCGAAACCAGGCGCGCGCGAGCTCGACCAGCACGTCCGGGTGCGCGCTTTCGGCGGCGGCCTTCTGGAGCATCGCTCGCCCGGTCGATACGCCCCGGGTCCTCGTGCCCGGCGACGAGGAGCGCTCGTGAAGCCTCAACGGAAGTCTCGGCGACGGCGGACAGCGCGGCCGAACATCGAGCCCCACTCTAGCAGAGGCCGGACACGGCCGTTGAGTCCGAGCGCGCGCCGGTGCATTCTGTGAGCCCATGCGCGTGCTCGTGACGGGCGGCAGTGGGCATCTCGGCGCGAACCTGGTCCGACGCCTTCTCGACGAGAGCCAGGAGGTCAGGGTTCTCGAACGATCTCACGCCTCCGTCGAGGCGCTGGCCGGCCTCGACGTCGAGACCGTCTGGGGCGATCTTCGCGACGCGGGTGAGACGCGGGCTGCGGTCCGCGGCTGCGAGCGCGTCTACCACTGCGCGGCCAAGGTCTCGAGCGCCGAAGGCCAGCAGAAAGAGATCTACGCCTGCAACGTGCTCGGCACGCGTCATCTGCTCCGCGCGTCGCTCGACGCGGGGGTCGAGCGCGTCGTCGTTACCGGCTCCTTCAGCGCGGTCGGCCACGATCCGCTCCGGCCGAGCGACGAAACGGTGCCGGTCGATCCGTTCGCGCCGCTGCTGCCCTACCAGCGCAGCAAGGTGGCGGTGGAGCACGAATGCCTCAAGGCCGTCGTGGACGGTCTCGACGTCGTCATCGCGACCTCGTGCGCCATCCTGGGCCCGCACGACTTCAAGCCGTCGCGGATGGGCCAGCTGCTCCTCGACTTCGCGCGCGGACGACTGCGCGCGTATGTCCCGGGCGGCTTCGAGTTCGTCGCCGCGCGCGACATCGTTCAGGGGCACCTGCTGGCGATGGACAAGGGGCGAAGCGGCCAGAAATACATCTTCTCGACCGAGTTCAAGACGGTCGACGAGCTGATGGCGATGTACGAGCGTGTCACCGGGCGGCCCCGGCCGCGGTTGCGGGTGCCGCCGCCCCTGATGGCCGGTCTGGCCGAGATGCTCGACTTCTTCGTGCGCCGACTCGCCCCTGATGTGGAGCCGCGCTTCACGCCTGGCGCGGTCCGAATCCTCCGAATGCACCGACGCGCCGATATCACCAAGGCGCGCACGGAGCTCGGGTACCAGCCGACCTCCGTCGAGGATGCCGTGCGCGATGCGTACGAGGACTTCGTGAGGCGCGGCAAGATCGGTCCGCGGGCGTGAGCGCCCATCGCAATCGGCGTCCCCCAATGCTGTCCGGCGGCTGGCCGCTCCTCGGCCATGCGCCGGCGCTCCGGCGCGACCCGGCCCGCCTCCTCCGGGACGGGCACGCGCGATTCGGCGACCTGTTCTCGTTCCGCCTTCCGGGGACGCGGGTGACGGCCTTCCTGGGACCGCGCGCGCACGCGGCGTTCTTCGGCGCACCCGAGGACCAGCTGAGCGCGCGCGAGGTCTATCGGTTCACCGTGCCCATCTTTGGCCGTGGCGTGGTCTACGATGCGACGCCGCCGGTCTTCGACGAGCAGATGGGCTTTCTCTTCCCCGCGCTGCGCGACGACCGCCTGCGGACGTACGCGCGCGTCATGCAGGAGGAGACCGAGGCGTACACCGATACGTGGGGCGACGCCGGAGAGATCGACCTGGCCGTGGCGATGAACGAGCTGACGGTGTTCATCGCCACGAGATGCCTCATCGGCGACGAGATGCGGCGGCGGGTGACGCAGGAGTTCGCGCACCTCTATCATGACCTCGAGCGCGGCATCAACCTGATCGCGTTCTTCAACCCGCATCTGCCGCTGCCGGCCTTCCGCCGCCGCGACCGTGCCCGGGCGCAGGTGGCGGCCCTGATCGCCGGCGTCATCGCTGAGCGGCGCGAACGCGGGGTCGAAGGAGAGGACTTCCTCCAGACGCTCATGGCCGCCCGCTACAGCGACGGCCGGCCGCTCTCCGACGACGAGATCACGGGCCTCCTGCTCGGGACCATCTTCGCCGGCCAGCACACGAGCGCGATCATGAGCGTCTGGACCGGCCTGCTGCTGCTCGAGCACCCCGAGCACCTGCCCGCCGTGCTGGCCGAGCAGCGCGAGGTGCTGCCCGACGGGCGGATCGTGGACCTGGCGGCGCTGCGGCGGCTGGTCGCGCTGGAGCGGTGCATCAAGGAGGCCGAGCGGATGCATCCGCCGCTCGTCATGCTCATGCGACGGGTCCTCCGCGAGATCGCGTACGGCGAGTACATCGTCCCCGCTGGCGATCTGGCGATGGTCTCGCCGGCCGCCGGCCACCGAATCGCCGGGGTCTTTCGCGATCCCGATCGGTACGATCCCGATCGCTTCGGTCCCGGGCGGCAGGAGGATCGCGCCGTGAAGCACGCGCTGATCGGCTTCGGCGGCGGACACCACCGCTGCATCGGCTCGACCTTTGCCGAGCAGCAGATCAAGGTCATCTGGTCGGTGCTGCTCCGGCGCTTCGACCTCACGCCGGTGCGCACCGGCCACCGCCCGGACTACTCGACGTTCGTCGTCGGGCCCCGGCCACCGTGCATCGTGCGCTACCGCCGGCGCCTCCGTGTGACGGTGACAGCGCCTGCGCTGACGGCGGTTCCGTCATGACGCCGCCGGCGTTCGCCGACGCCGTCGGCTTGCGCCAGAAGGTCCGCGCGGCCGGGCTCGATCCGAATCACTGGTATGCGGTCGAATACGAGCGCAGGCTGCCGCTGCGCGCGATCCGCGCCACCTCGTTCTGGGGCGCGGCCATCGTCCTGTGGCGGGATACCGACGGCCGCGTGCACGCGCTCGAGGACCGCTGCGCCCATCGCCAGCTGCCGCTCTCGCTCGGCAGCGTGGAGGGCTGCCGCCTGGCCTGCGCCTATCACGGCTGGACGTACGACGACGCCGGACGGCTCGTGGACGTGCCCCACGACCGGTTCGGGCACTCGATGCCGTCCGTGCACATCCGCCACTATCCCGTCCTCGAGCGCTACGGGTTGATCTGGATCTTCCCGGGCGACCCCACGCTGGCCGCGCGCGTCCCGCTGCCGGAGGTGCCGGTGCTCGAGGGCTCCGAACCGTGGGCGTATGTGCCGATCGACTTCACGTGGCGCGCGCATCACTCGATGGTGATGGACAACCTCTGCGATCTGACGCACGCGCACCTGCACCGGAGGTTCGCGTCGTTCCAGCCGGGGCGGTTGCTCGACTGGGACGCCACGGACGACCGCGTCCTCCTGCGCTACGAGGCGAAGGTGGGGCCCCGCGTGCGGCACGACGTGGCTCCGTCACCGATGACGATATGTTTCGAGTACCCGTACCATTGGGCGGCGTTCGAGTGGTCGGGCATCCGCGGGCAGATCAGGTACTGGACGTTTCTGCTGCCGATGGACGTCCGCACCACGCGCGTTTTCTTCGTGATGGCCTACGACCGGCTCCGCGTGCCGGGGCTGCCGGTGTCGCCGCCGCACCGGGCCCTCCGGTGGGTCCTCGCCGCGATCCAGCCGTTCGTACGCTCGCTCCTCGATCAGGACCGCGTGGCGCTGGAAGCGGAGCAGCGCGGCTACGAGGCCCACTGGGACGCGCCCCTCGTCGAGCTGAATCCGGCCGTCGCCCTGCTCCACCGGCTCACCATTCGGAAGTGGGAGGCGCACCTGGCCCGGGCCGGGTCCGCCGGGGTTCCGGCGTGAGCGGCCCGTCGTTCGCCGAGGCGCGCAACCTGCGCGAGAAGGCCCGCGCGGCCGGCCTGCATCCGGACTATTGGTACGCGGTCGAGTACGACCGCGCGGTGCAACCCGGCGCCGTCGTCGAGACTCAGTTCTGGGGGCAGTCGATCGCGCTGTGGCGCGACGAAGACGGCGCGCTCCACGCGGTCGAGAACCGCTGCGCCCACCGTCAGCTGAAGCTGACGCTCGGCAGCGTGGAGGACTGCCGGCTGACGTGCGCCTATCATGGCTGGGCGTACGATGGGACCGGCCGACTCGCGCACGTGCCTCACGAGCTGTTCGGCCGCCCGTTGCCGAAGGTCACGCTGCGCACGTACCCCGTGAAGGCGCGCTACGGCCTCGTCTGGGTCTACCCGGGCGATCCCGCGCGGGCCGACCGTCGATCGATTCCCGATATCCCGGAGCTCGAGGACCCCGGGCGCTGGGCGTGCGTGCCGCTCGACTTCACGTGGCGTGCGCACCACTCGATGGTCGTCGACAACGTGAGCGATTTCACCCATGCGTGGCTGCACCGCAAATACCGGCCGTTCGAGGACGCGCGGCTCACCCGCTGCGAGCGGGTCGGCGACGCCGTCCACGTCTCCTACGATACGCGCGTCGGGCGCGGCCGGATCTCGGGACTGTTCGTGGACCGGCGTCGTGTGAATACGAACGCGATGGATCTCTGCTACGAGTACCCGTACCAGTGGTCGAACACGGACGGCAAGATCAAGCACTGGTGCTTCTTCCTGCCGATCGACGAGAGCACGACCCGGACGTTTTTCCTCTTCTATTTTGAATCGCTCAGGATCCCGCTCACGCCACTCCGCATCCCACGTCGGCTGATGACGCTCGTGCTCCGGATCTCCAACCGGGTCCTCATCCACCCGTTGCTCGCCCAGGACGGCTTCGCCGTGGAGGCCGAGCAGCGCGGGTGGGAGACGCACCACGATCGGCCGGTGCCCGACCTCAACCCGGCGGTCGGCCTCTTCCAGCAGCTCACCGTGAAGAAGTGGGAGGAGTATTTGGCGGGCGCCGCACCCGCGCACTCCTGATGCTCGCGGCCGCCGCCGCCGCGCGCGATAGCGCCCTCGCCCGCCTCGTGACGCTGCAGTCACCGCGCGGCGACTGGGAGGGCGAGGTGGTGTGGTGCCCGATGATCACGGCCCAGGTCGTCATCGTCCGCCACGTCGTCGGGCGTCCGGTCGGCGCGGCGACCCGTGCGGGGATCGTTCGCTACCTGCGCGGAGTGCGAACGGCCGACGGCGCGTGGGGCCTTCATCCGGAGTCGGCGGGGTACGTCTTCGTCACCACGCTGGTGTACGTCGCGCTGCGGCTGCTCGGCCTCGAGCGCGACGAGCCGCTCGTCGCCGACGCGCGCGGCTGGCTGCGGGGACAGGCGGGCGGCGTGCTGGCGATCCCCACGTGGGGCAAGCTCTGGCTTGCGCTGCTCGGGCTCTACGGCTGGGCCGGCGTCACGCCGGTGCTGCCCGAGCTCTACGCGTTGCCGCGGCTCCTCCCGTTCCACCCGGCCCGCTGGTACTGCCACACGCGCTACATCTATCTGGCGGTGGCCTATGTGTACGGGCGGCGAGTCACCGCCGACCTCGGACCCCTCGGCGCGGCGCTGCGCGAGGAGCTCTACGCGGAGCCGTACGCGACCCTCGACTTCGCGGCCCACCGCCACGACGTGGCGGCGAGCGACCTGTACGTGCGTCCGGGCCCCGGTCTGCGCGTGGCGGCGTCGGTGCTGTCCGGCGTGGACCGCGTGACTCCCGTCAGGCTGCGCCGGCGCGCGCTCGACGCGTGCCTCGATCGCATCCGCTACGAGCAGCGCGAGAGCCGGTGGCTCGGCTTGTCGCCGGTCAACGCGGTCCTCGACTGCCTGTCGCTGTGGGCGCACGATCCGGCCGACCCGGCGCTGGCCGCCAGCCTGGACGGCCTCGAAGGCTGGCGCTGGGAGGACGCGGGCGGAATCCGCTACGCCGGGGCCCGCTCGAACGCCTGGGACACCGCCTTCGCGCTCCGCGCGCTCACGACGGGCGACGAGCCGGCGCACGCCGCGGCCGTCCGGCGCGGCTACGGATTCCTGCGCGACACGCAGCTCACGAGCGAGCTGCCGCGTTGGCGAGAGCAGGACCGCGAGCCGACCGCGGGCGGCTGGTGCTTCTCCGACGGGGTCCATCGCTGGCCGGTGAGCGATTGCACCGCCGAGGCGGTGAGCGCGCTGCTGAGCGCGGAGCCGGTCATCCCCCAGTCCGAACGGACGCCGGCGACACGGCTGGCCCTCGCGGCCCGATTCATCCTCGCCCGCCAGAACCGCGATGGCGGTTTTGGGACTTACGAGCCGCGCCGCGGCGGCCCGTGGCTCGAGCGGCTCAACGCGTCCGAGATGTTCGGTCGCTGCATGACAGAGCGCTCGTACATCGAATGCACCGCCTCGTGCGTGTCGGCGCTCGCGCGACTCGGACGGCGCGACCCGACCTTGGTGCCGGGCGTCGCGCCGGCGATCGAGCGAGGCGTTCGATTCCTCCGCGCGAGCCAGCGCGTCGACGGCGCGATCACGGGAGCGTGGGGCATCAATTTCACGTACGGCGCCTTCCACTTCGTCGCGGGGCTGCGCGGCGCCGGCGTGGCGGCCGATGACCTCGCCCTGGTTCGCGCCGCCGAGTGGCTCGTCGCGCGGCAGCGTCCGGACGGCGGCTGGGGGGAGCACTGGTCGGGATGTCTGCACGACCGCTACGTCGAGCACGCCCTCAGCCAGCCGGTGCAGACCGCGTGGGCGTTGCTCGCACTGCTCGACGTCGTCGGCGCCACCCACGCGTCGGTCGAGCGGGGCATCGACTGGCTGTGCGCGCGACAGGAGGCGAACGGAGGATGGCCCGCCGGCTCCGTCAACGGCGTTTTCTTCGGCACTGCGATGCTGGACTATCGGCTGTACTCGGCCTACTTCCCGGCCTGGGCGCTCGCGCGCTATGCGCGCCAAGCCGGGCCGGACCGCGCGACGGCGCGGGCGGCCTGAGACGGGCGCTCAGGTGTGCCGGAGACGCCGGCCCCTGTACGCCTGCGCGAGCAGGCCGAGGGCCGCGCGGGTAAGCCGCATCACGGCGCGGGCGCGCGCGAGCGGCGAGCGCGCCCGCCCGTCACCGCGGAGACGGACAAGCCCGGTGAGCGCGTAACCCAGCACGCGCGCGTATTGCACCGCCATGACCGACATGCGCCCTTCGTGCGTGGAGAGGAGCGCCATCGAGGCCGCACGGCCGCGGCGACTGCGCTGCCAGAATTTCAAGATTCCGTTGCGCAGGAGCCGCATCTCGTCCGACGGGTCGGCGAAGGCCCGGTAGAGCGCCTCGGCGAGCGCGACCCGGGTGCGCTGCGGCCCGCCGCGGGCGCGCGCGTAGCGGCGGACCGCGAGCGGAATGTCGCCGTCGGCCTCGCGCAGGGCCTGCCGGAGGCGGATCGCGTCGCGCGTGCAGGCGCTGAGCCCCGTAGCCGTGAGCGGGTGGCAGGAGCCGGCCGCGTCGCCGACGAGCACCACGCAACCGGTGGCGACCGCCTCGGGAACGACGCAGTAGTTCGCGCACACGAGACCCGGCTCGGCGTGGACGGCGGCGCGCACGCGCTCACGGAACTCGCGGGGCAGGGCGGCCAGGTACGCGGGATCGCGACGGACGGCGGCGATGCCGTCGGGGTTGCCGGGGACGTCGAACATCACGCGCGCCGTGACGTCGTCGATCGCGTACGCGAGCACCGGGGCGGGGCCGCCGAGGAACACGTTGCCGAAGCCCGCCTCGGGCAGGGGGCCCGGGAGCTGCACGCCGAGCATGTGCGAGAGGCGGACGCGCGTGTGCGCGATGGACGCCAGGCGGCGTACGGTGGACGCGCCGCCGTCCGCCGCGACGACGAGCCGCGCGCGCACGGATGTCGGACCGTTCGGACGCGCGATCAGCACGGTCGCGCCGTCCGGCGTCAGGTCCAGGTCGCACACGCGCGCGTCCTGCCACGTCGTGACGTGCGGCAGTTGCTTGGCGGCGGCGAACAGCGTGACGGTGAGCACCGCGTGGTCCAGCGCGAAACCACGGCGCCGGACGCCGGGGATCGCGCCGTAGGGGAGCAGATAGGGCGCCGCGTCCGCGTGCGGCGAGACCGCGAAGCCGAGGACCGGTGCCACGCCGATCCGCTCGAGCGGCGCCAGCAGCCCGAGGTCGGCGAGGTCACTGACACCGGGGGGATGGATCAGCTCGCCGGCGAGCCGCTTGGCGCCGTTGAGGCCCGGCTCGACGAGCAGGACGCGATAGCCGAACTCGCCCAGCGCGGCGGCCACCGATACGCCGGCCACGCCGCCGCCGGCGATCACCACGTCCCACGTCCCTCCGGTGCGCCGGTTCATGTCAGCGAGACTCGCCGCCTCCGGCCAGCGGGACCCCCTCGACCACGACGACCGTCAGCTCGCGCAGGCGACCGGCCAGCACGCGCGCGAGGTTCCGGAAGAGCTTGGCGCCGGTGTAGGGGAAGCGCCGACGGATCCGTTCGAAAGCCTCGAAGTCCAGACGCAGGACCGTGGTTGGCATCTCGGCAATGACCGAGGCGCTGCGCGGCTCCTGGCTCACGAGCGCCATCTCGCCGAAGATCTCGCCGGGACCCAGGATGGTGAGCGTCTTCTCGGCGCCGTTCGAGAGCCGGTCGAAGACGCGCACGCGGCCGCTCACGATCATGTACATCTCGGTGCCCGTTTCCCCCTTGCCCACGATCAGCGCGTCGGCCGTGACCTCGTCGAGGCGGCCGAGGAGAACGACCTTGCGTGCCTCCCACCGGGAGAGGCCATGGAGGAGCGGCGCCGTGCGTACGACGTCGGGATTCATGCGCGTGAGCACCAAGTCCCACAGCGTGATCAGGCGGGTGGAATACATCAGGATCGGCGTGAGCACCAGCTCGGTGACCATCGCGAGGAGCATGACGGTCGCGGCCAGCCAGCCGAAATGTACCGTGGGCACGAAACTCGAGAAGACCAGCGCGAGGAAGCCGGCCGCCAGTGCCACCGAGACATAGATGATCGGACGCCCCTGCGCCCGCATGGTGTTGAGCATCGCGATCTTCTGATCGTGGTGGAGGTTCAGCTGACGGCTGTAGGTCACCATGTGGTGCACCGTGTCGTCGACCGCGATCCCGATGGCGATGGTCGCGATCAGGGCATTGCTCGTGTTCAAGGGGATGCCGAGCAGCCCCATCACACCATAGTTGAAGAGGATCGGCACGGCGTTGGGGATGAGCGACAGCGCACCCGCCTTGAAGGACATGAAGAGCACGGCGTGGATGAGGCCGATGATGATGAAGGTCCAGACGAAGCTGGTCAGCTCGTTGATCGCCATGAAGTCGGAGGCGTTGTTGAACAGGATTGCCTCGCCGGTCGGCTTGACGCTGACGTTGGCCGGGACGCTCCGGGCCACCCAGGCCTGGATCTGGCCTAGGAGGGCGGACAGGTCTCCGGAGCCCGTGAGATCGTGGCGCACGACGATGTTCGCCGCCCCGGCGTTGAAGTCGAGGAACTTCGCCAGTTCCGGCCCCTCCAGGGTCAGGAGGTACTGGGCCACCTGATCGCGCGTGTCGGGGATCGTCTCCCAGGCCGGGTCCCCACCGTGCATCTCCCGATTCATCTTGCGGACGTAGTCGGCGACCGACACGCTCTTGTCCACCTTGCCGGTCGACGCGAGGAAATCCTGAAGCCCGGCGATCGTGCGGAGGACCGCCGGGTCCTTGACCCCGTCCTCGCGCCCCGTGTCGACGACGATGTAGAAAGCCAGTCCGCCAGACATCGAGCGGTGCAGGTCCTCGAGGCGGGTTCGGACGGGCGAGCTCACCGGGAAGAAGCTAACGATGTCCGTGTTGACGCGCAGCGTGTACCAGCCGATCAGCGAACCGACCGTGAGGAGCCCGCTGACGACGAGGATCGGCACCCGGTATCGCAGGTTGAACTCCGCCAGGCGCTCCATGAGCCGGGGGATCATGCCGTGCTCGGACTCGTCCTCGAAGGCGGCGCGACGGAACCGTCGGGGCACCTTCCACCAGCGCAGCATCGGCGGCAGCAGGGCCATGGTGACGACGAAGTTCGCGGTGAGACCGAGCGACGACGCCCAGCCGAACTGGATCAGCATCGTGATGTCGGTCGTCACGAGACTGCCGAAGCCCACCACGGTCGTGCCGGTGGTGACGAGGATGGGCAGCGCGGCCTCCTCGAGCATGCTCCGGATCGCGCTCAGCTTGTCCTGACCCCTCTCGAGGTGATGGTGGTACGCGGCGATCATGTGCACGTCTTCGGTGAAGCCGATGGCCAGGAGCAGCGACGGAATGATCCCGGTGAGGATCGTCAGCGGCAGGTCGAAGAGCACCATGAGGCCCAGCGCCCAGACGATGCTGACGATCGCGGTGATCACCGGGATGACCACGCCCTGCAGCATCCGGAACGAGAGCAGGAGGGCGCCGAGCAGCACCAGGATCGACAGCGGAACGACCGTCTTCTGATCGCGGGTGATGTAGTCGGCGTACGTGGTCTTGATGAATGGCCCGCCGACCTGATAGATGATGAGCCCCGGCTTGGTCTCTCGTGCGATCAGCGCCTCAACCTGACCGACGAAACGATGGTTGAAGCCGGGGTCGTCGGCACGCGGATCGGCGTACACGGTGATCGCGGTGGCCCTGGCGTCCCGGGCGACGAGGTTGCCGACCAGCACGCGGGTTCCGAGGGCGTCGCGGCGGATGCGCTCGACCTCCTCCGGCGTGCGGGGCAGGGTCTCGATGAGAAGATCCGTGTTGAGCGAGTCGCCCTCGCCCCGGATGTTCTTGACGGTGGTGAGGCTCTCCACGCGGCTGACGTTCGGCAGCCGGACGAGGCCGTCGGACAGTCGCCGGACGACCGCCAGCACGGCCGGCGCGAAGACGTCGTCGGCCTTGACGAGGACGACCGTGAGGTTGTCGCTCCCGAAGCGCTTCCGGGCAAGCTCGTAGACGCTGCGGGCGGGGTCGTTCACGACCGTCAGCCCCTCGGCCGAGTCGTCGATCCGGAGCCGGGGGATCTGCCAGCCGAGGAGCACGGTCACCGCGAGCACGGCCGCGCAGGATGCGACCGGATGCTCGAAGAGCCAGAGCAGGATGCGCTTCAACGAATCAGCTCAGCTTCCGTGAAGAAATCGTCCTTCAGCCCCTGATTGATGACGCGCGATTCCACGGTCACCAGCGTGCGGGTGCCGTTCTGCACGTCGCTCATCTCGACTTCGTTGGCGCGCCAGACGCTGCCGCTCTGGTTCACGAGCTTTCTGTGGGTCTCGACCTTCTCGAGCCGGCCCTGCCTGTCGTAGAACTCGCGCTTGAGAGTGACGTGGGTGTCCTTGCGGATCCATATCTTGCGTCGGCTGTACCCGCTGTCGGCCGCCTGGCGCTCCGTCGATGGCGTCGCGTCGATGACGAAGCAGTCGACCCCGTCGAGCGTCTCGGAGCCCGTCAGGGCGTAGGCGTGGACCGTGAGGTTCTCGGGCCGGAGGTCCTCGAAGGCGAAATCCGTGCCCATGAAGCGGTTCTTCTTACCGCTCGCCGCGATGCGCTTCGGCTTCTTGATCGACGGCAGGTAGAGCCACTGGTCGTCGTTGCCGTCCTTGGCCTCCCAGGTGAGCAGCGCGGTGTTCTCGACGTCACGCGGCGCCTGGAACCGGACCAGGATCTTGTCGAGGTCGCCGGAACCGGTCAGCGTGTAGCGCACGAGCCTACGCTCCTTGGACGCCCCCGATTTGCTGACGAGCTTGAGGACCTGGCGCTCCTCCTCGTCACGGACCCGCTGGAGCTCGCGCTGGCGCTTCATGATGTCGAGGCCGGACTGGGCCACGGCCGGCGCCGGCACGAACAGGGCGAGCGCGACGGCGCACAGAAGGACTCGCTTCGGAGCGTGCCTCATGAGCCCTCCATCAGAACAGATAGCGGAGCATGAGGAAGAACCGATCGTTGTCCCCCCAGCGGCCGAAGAAAGTGTCGCGGGTTCCGGTCATGAAGTCCAGCCCGGCCTCGACGTGGAGGGCGTCGGTGATCCGGTGCGTGGCCTTGAACTGGATGTAGTGGCTTGGGGGCCCGCTGAGATCGGCGATGCCGCTCAGCTTCAGCACCGTGTCCTCCGTGAGCTTGACCTGGATCCGTCCGACGACCGCATCGCGAAACGCCTCGTCGGCCAGGAGCGCGCCGATCAGCGGCGCGTTCTGGTTGTCGATGATCCCGGAATGGCGGATGTGACGCAGCACCGTTTCGCGCGCGTACTCGAGCACAAGGACGATCTGGTCCAGCCAGCGGAGGCCGACGTCCTGCGTGTAGTTGATGCCGGCGATCCCCTGAAAGCGGTCGTCGCGGCCGTTGGACACGACGAAGCGGAAGACGCCCTCGCTGTGGATCTCGAATCGACCGATCGTGGTCGAGAAGTCGAGGCCCGCGTCTTTCTCGCGCGTGAACACGGGCGTGAGGCGTGGCAGGAACACGCCCGGAGCGACGGCGATGACCGACTGCCGGAACGCGGGGGTGTGGGCGAAGCCGTCGTAGTAGCTGACCGAGACGTCCCAGCCCGCCACGGTCGTCCGGAGCCGGGCGGCGTACTGGGTGGCGCCGGCGTCCTGGTCGGGCCGCACGGGATGGTCGACCACCGCGTTGAAGCCGGGCGGCGCCTCGGGGATCCAGCGGCTCCTCGCGAGAGGCAGCCGGCTGGGCGTGAAGAACGGCACGGTCACGAAGACCAGGCTGGCGGGCCCGACGGTGAGGCGGGCCGCCGCGGACCACAGGCCCATCTTCTCGTTGTCGAACGGGTCGAGATAGTCGTAGGGGTTGATCCGGTCGGTGGGGTTGTTCGCGTCGGCGGCGCCCCACGCAAAAATCTGCTTGCCCAGCGTCACCTCGAGCGGCCCGCCGCGCACTGCGAAGGTCGACTCCTTCACCGCGAGGTAGCTTCGTCGCAGGGCCGTCTCGGGAATCTGAAAGGTCAGCCCGCGCGTGAAGCCGATGTCGTCGCCGCGCGCCTCCACAACGAGCTTGCTGGAGCCCCACGCGCCCCAACGACGCGCCCACTCGAGTTGGAAGATGCCCTCGTCGACGACCTTCTGCGGGTCCGTCGACGTCTCGGAGAAATACGTGAAGTTCTTGTAAATCAGCTGACCCTTGAGCCCGTAGTCGGCGAGCCTCCACGATGGCTCCTCGGCGACGGCCGGCGCGGCAACGAGGAAGAGGACGAGCGCGGCCAGGACCGCCCAGGTCATGCGCCCGAGCGATACGCGATCAGATACTTGTGCTCGCCCCCGAGGACCGTCTCGCCGCGCTGGTTGGTGAGGGTGACGCGCAGCGTGAGCAGGCCCGCCGAGCGCTTGCGTTCGAGCCCGACGATCTCGTGCTCGGGCTTGAGCGTGTCGCCGATGAAGGCCGGAGCGCGGAAGCGTGTCGTAGCCTCGACGAAGGCGACGATCGAGTCCTCGATGACCGGCGCCAGCGTGGACGCGCCGACCGCGGTGAGCGACGTCAGTAGGAACCCGTGGGCGAGCCGCCGGCCGAAGCGCGTCTTCTTCGCGTACTCGTCGTCATAGTGGATGGGGTGGGCGTCGCCGGTCATGCCGGCGAAGAAGAGGAAGTGAGCGTCGGTCAGCGTCTTCGACGGGCTCGCGAAACGTTCGCCGATCTTGAAGTCCTCGAACCACCGCTGCCCGTTCACCAGAGCGACCAGAAGATCTCGTAGACCTCGCCGGGTGTCGCCGCCTGGAAGAGACGCTCGCGCGCAGCCGCCGAGCCCGCCAGTCCCGAGGAATACCACGCCAGGTGCTTCTTGAGCTGGACGAGCGCCAGGCGGGCAGGCAGGTGGATCTCGATGAGCGCGCAGTGGCGGCGGATGATCCCGGCCCGCTCCTCGCGGGGGACGTCCTCGCCCCGGAAGATCCAGGGCGCGCCGAGCGCGCCTCGCCCGATCATCACAGCGGCGCAGCCCGTCGCCGCGACCATGAGGGCGGCGTCGGCGTGGCTCCGGACGTCGCCGTTGCCGACGACGGGGATCGCGACGGCGTCCACGACGGCGGCGATGATCTCCCACGGCGCCCGGCCCGTGAACTGCTGCGAGCGCGTGCGCGGGTGCACGGTGATCGCGTCCACGCCCTCGCCTTCGGCGATGCGCGCGATCTCCACGGCGTTGACGACGCGCTCGTCCCAGCCGCCCCGGATCTTGATCGTGAAGTCGACGGACACGGCCTTGCGGAGCGTGCGGAAGATCACCGCGGCCTGAAGCGGGTCGAGCATGAGCGCCGCGCCCTGACCCTTGGCGACGATCTTCGCCACCGGGCAGCCCATGTTGAGGTCGATCGCGTCGGCGCCCGCGGCCTCGAGCATGCGTGCGGCATCGGCGAGGACGTCGGGGTCCGCGCCGAGCAGCTGCATCGCGAGCGGACGCTCCCCCGGCAGGAAGCGCGCCAGCTCGCGCGTGTGGGCGCTCTCCCTCACGAGGGCGCGCGCATCGATCTCTTCACTCGTCAGGAGGCCGGCGCCGCACTCGCGCGCCACGAGACGGAAGGGCGCGTTCGTGACGCCGGCCATCGGCGCCAGCCTGAGGTCGAGGCTACTCGTCATCCGCCGCGGGCGGCGTGATGTGCTTGCCGAAGAGCAGGAAGACCAGCGCGGTGAAGACGGCCGGTGGGCCGAAGAAGACGAGCAGGTGCGTTGGGACGTCGATCGTGGAGAGCCAGTATCGGCCGAGCAGCCGGTCTAGGGAGATCGTCTCCGAGTGGATGAGGAAGCGCCACGCGAGGACCGAAGTGAGGAAGATGAGCACGCCTGTCGCGCCGACGGCGAGCGAGCGGTAGCGCGGGGCACGCCACCCGACGACGATCAGCAGCACGCAGACGACGGCGATCACGATCCGTCCCATCGCTCACTCCGTTCGCGTGCGGGTTCGCGTGGCGGCGAGCACCGCCACGGGGTAGCCGTAGCGGATGCGGTTGCCGTCGCGCCGGGCCGCGATGCCGAGACGGTCGTCGGCGAGCGAGTCCTCGAACAGGCGGCGGAGCGTCGGAACGTCCTCCCGGCGCGGGAAGGAGCGCGACAGGAGCCCGTCCAGCTCTCCCTCGAGGCGATAGGACGTGACACGCGGGTCGGGAAGACCGACCGCGCTGAACAGCGCGCGTAGCTCCTCGAGAGGCATGGCGCGCACGTGTGATGGGTCGCGCAACCGCTCCACGGCGTTGAAGGCGTCGGCCTTGTCGGTCGCCGGCGCGCTGTCGATGACCATGACCGTCCCGCCCGGGACGCAGACACGGCGCATCTCGGCGAGGGCCGCGCGGGGGTCTTCGAGGTGATGGAAGGCGAAGCGTGAGGTGACGATCGAGAACGACGCGTCCGGCCAGGGGAGCGGCAGCACGTCGCCCTGGCGCCACGCGACGTTGGTCAGCCCGGCCTCCGCGGCGTGAGCGCGCGCGCGGTCGAGCATCGCCGGCGTGATGTCGATGCCGGTCGCGTGGCGGACGACGCGGGCAAACGCGCAGACGACGAGACCCCCGCCGCACGCCACGTCGAGCACGGTGTCGTCGGCGGTGGCGCCGCCGAACTCGACGATCAGCCGGAGCGCCGCCTCGTCCTTGATCGACGGCGCGGTCGAGAAGGGCGCCGCCTGGCGCGTGAACTGGTCGAGGATCTGCTCGCGATGGCTCGTCGTCACGCCGGCGAGTCTATCATTTCTCTAACATCTGTCTGCGTTTGGATCGTCTTGCGGGGGTCGAGGGGAGGCCGTAGGATCGCCGATCACACCGTCCGCTTGTAGAAGCGCCCGCCCTTCATGATGACCTTGAGATTGTCGGGGGCCTGGAAGACTCGGAGGGTCTTCAGCGGGTTGCCCTCGACGAGGATCAGGTCGGCGTACTTCCCGGGCTCCACCGTTCCGATCCGGTCTTGCATCCTGAACAGCTCGGCGTTGACCTTCGTCGCCGAGAGCAGCACCTCCATCGGCTTCATCACCTGCGCCTTCAGCTCGAACTCGACGGCGCGCTGGCTCGCCATGTCGCCCAGCAGATCGGAGCCCGAGCCGATCTTGCAGCCGGCCTTGTAGGCGTAGGTGAGTCCCTGCACCGACTGCTGGCGCGCCAGGTCGATCTTGGCGATCTGGTGGTCGCCGATGCCGTAGCGCTTGCCCTCGCGGTAGATCGCCTCGTAGGTCACCATGGTCGGCACGAGGAACGCGTCCGCGTCCTTGATCGCCTTGGCCGCCGCTTCACGGATCAGGTTGCCGTGCTCGATCGAGCGCACGCCGGCCTCGATCGCCTTGCGCACGGCGGTGTCGGAGTACGCGTGCGAGAGTACGTACTTGCCAACGGCCTGGGCTTCCTCGACGGCGGCGCGCATCTCGGCGACCGTGAACTGCGTCGTGTCGAGCTCGTCCGAGGGCGACATCGCGCCGCCCGAGGCCATGATCTTGATCTGGTCCACGTCGCGACGAATGTTCTCGCGGGTGGCCCGACGCACCGCGTCGGGCCCGTCGGCGATGAAGCCGATCATGCCGACGCAGCAGTCGATCGGGTCCACCCACTCGGCGCGGCGGCGCTTGTCGCCGTGGCCGCCGGTCTGGGAGATGTAGCGGCCGGAGACGAGCAGGCGCGGCCCCGGAAAGTGGCCCTCCTCGAGGACCTGTCGGAAGCCGTAGTCGGCGCCGCCGGCGTCGCGCACCGTGGTGAACCCCTGCATCAGGCACTCCTCGGCCCGTCGCATCGCGCGCGCCGCGATGTACGACGGCGGGAAATACCGGTGCTGGTCCGTGATGTTCTCGGTGACGGCGCAGATGTGGACGTGGGCGTCGGTGAGTCCCGGCATGAGCGTCATGCCCTTGCAGTCCACGGTCGTGACCGGCCCCGGCAGCGGACCGACCTTCCCGTTAGGCAGGACGTCCTCGATCCGGTCGTCCTCGACGACGACCGCGGCGGCCTCGATCGGATCCGCGCCCGTGCAGTCGATGAGGAACGCGTCGGTGAAGACCGTGAGGCTCATCGCTCGTCTATTGCGCCACGATCCTGGCTTCGTACATCCACATCTTCTCGTCGGCGCGCGGCGTCCACTCGACCGTCTGCGCGACGCCGTAGAGGTCGTGCTGCTGCCAGAGGAACACCCACGGCGCCTCGTCGCGAACCAGCCGTTGCAATTCCGCGTAGGCCTCCGCGCGCGCCTTGGGATCGAGCAGCGTGCCGGCGCGCGCGATCTTGTCGTTGAGCACCGGGTTGTTGCCGTAGGACGAGTAGGTCTGGTCCGCGAGGAAAAGCGGATGGATCGTGCCCTGGCCGTGCAGCGCCGGCCCCCAGCCGAGGAAGAACATATCGCCCGTATTCCGGTTCTTGATCTTGTCGAGGTGCGTTCCCCACTCGTTGACGACGACGGTGGCCTTGATGCCGAGCCGCTGGAGCTGCGCCGCGATCGCGAGCGACACGTCCTTGTCGAGCGGATAGCGCCCCGAAGGGCTGTCGAGGGTGAGCGTGAGCTTCGTGGGGTCGACGCCGGCTTCCTTGAAGAGCGCCTGGGCGCGCGCCGGGTCGTGCTTGTAGCATTCCGCCGGGCCGTAGTCCACGTTGGCGGGCGACAGCGGACCGCACATGCGCGTCGCGCGACCCTTGAGCACCTGCTTGATCAGCTCGTCCACGTCCACGGCGTGGTTCATCGCCCGCCGCACGCGCACGTCCTGCATGGGGCCGGGTTTCAGATTCACGAGCGCGAGATAGTTGATCCGAGAGGACACCGTGGCGCGAAGCCGCGCGCGCCCGCTCTTCTCGACGGCTTCGGCGGCGTGGGGCGGCACGTCCTTCATGACGTCGATCTCCCCCGAGAGCAGCGCGGCCATGCGCGAGCTGAACTCGGGGATGAAGCGGAAGGTCACGCGGCTCGCGTCGGCCGCCCCCTGCCAGTAGTCCGGATTCCGCTCGAGCACGAGGCGCTCGTCGCGCTTCCACTCGACGAAGCGGAACGGTCCCGTGCCGATCGGCTTTTCCGCGAGCTTCGCCGGCCCGAGCTCCTTGAGGGCCTTGGCCGGCATCATGAGGGAGTTCGTCAGCGAGGCGCTGTCGATCATGTTCGGCCACGGCTGCTTGGTGACGAAACGCACCGTGTAGTCGTCGACGACCTGGACCTCCTTGACGAGGCCCCAGTATGCTCCCGCCGCGAAGTGGCTCTTGGTGGCGGGATCGAGCGCGTAGTCGAGCGTGGCCTTGACCGAGGCCGCGGTGAAGACCTCGCCGTTGTGGAACTTCACGCCCTTGCGGAGCTTGAACTCCCACGTCGTGTCGTTGACGATCCGCCAGCTCTCCGCCAGCATCGGCTTCGGCTTGAACGTCTTTGGATCCCGGTCGAGCAGCCGGTCGTAGATGTGCTCGAGCATGTTGTT
>JBOHQB010000073.1:0-3880 GCA_050731995.1 Candidatus Rokuibacteriota bacterium | reverse complement strand
ACCAGGTTCAGCGCGGTGACGAAGAATCCGGCCCACGCGGCATCCACGACCGGATGCGTGAAGACCATCATGCCGCGGGGAATCTCGCCGAAGTAGACGTGCGTGAGCCAGGACATGAGAAGCGAGTCCCCGAAGATCACCCGCCCCTCGGGCGGGATCGGCACGAGGCGCGACCACGCGAGCCCGACGAGTACCGCCGGCAGCGCGACGGCAAGGCCGGCGAGCGGTCCGGCCGCCGCGATGTCGAAGAGCGTGTTCCGGTCGCGCGCCGGCGAGCGCATGCGGATGATCGCGCCGAGCGTGCCGAAGAGCAGCGGCGGCGGCGCCGGGATGAAGTACGGCAGGCTCACCTCCGCGCCGTAGTAGCGCGCCGTGAAGTAATGCCCGAACTCGTGGACGCCCAGGATCGCGAGCAGCGTGGCCGCGAACGGCAGCCCCGCGAAGAAGCGCGCGATACCATCTGAGTTACGGAGCGCGTCGAAGGTTGGCGAACCCGAAAATCCCCACCCCGCGGCGAGCGTGGACACGCACGTCAGGGCGAAGAGGAGCACGTTCACGCCGATGCGCTTCGGCTCGGACGTGTCGGCGAGCGGCCACGCCGAGAGCACCACCTCGCCCGCGTCGGCGCGCAGGAAGGGCGTGTAGCCGATCGGCTTGAATCGCGCGAGCAGCGTGTCGAGCGCCCGCGCGGGGTCGCCGAGGAGCGCGCCGCGGAAGACGACGATCCCGCCGCGGATCTGCCGCTCGCGCACCGCGAGCACGCCGTCGACGCAGCGGCGCAGCACGTCCTCCGTCACGAGCATGTCGGGGGTCGGCGGCTGGGGCGCCGGAGGAGGCGGCCGCCTACGCCAGAATCGCATGCGTCGAGCGTATCACGCGGTCGGTGAGGCGACCACGCGACGGCCGGTCAGCCGCGGAATCTTTTGAACGCGAGCGTCGCGTTCGTACCGCCGAAGCCAAACGCGTTCGAGAGCGCCAGATCGACGTCCTGCTTCCGCGCCTGATTCGGCACGTAGTCCAGGTCGCAGTCGGGGTCGGGGCTCTCGTAGTTGATCGTCGGCGGCAGCACCCCGTTCTGGAGCGCGAGAATGGTCGCGATGGCCTCGATGCCGCCGGCGGCACCCAGCAGGTGCCCCGTCATCGACTTCGTCGAGGACACGGCGAGCCGGCGGGCGTGGTCGCCGAACACCCGCTTGATCGCGAGCGTCTCGAACCTGTCGTTGTACGGCGTCGAGGTCCCGTGGGCGTTGATGTAGCCGACCGCCGTCGGGTCGAGCCCGCGGAGCGCGGCCTGCATCGCGCGCGCCGCGCCGTCGCCCTCGGGGTCGGGCGCGGTCAGGTGGTGGGCGTCGCCGGTCATCCCGTAGCCGACGACCTCGCCGTGGATGCGCGCGTCGCGCTTCACCGCGTGCTCGAGCGCCTCGAGCACCAGGATGCCGCCCCCCTCGCCGCAGACGAAGCCGTCGCGGTCGCGGTCGAACGGGCGCGAGGCCTTCTCGGGCGCCTCGTTCCGCGTCGACATCGCCTTCATCGCGCAGAAGCCGGCGATCGTGAGCGGGATGATGATCGCCTCGGCGCCGCCCGCGATCATCACGTCGGCGTCGCCGCGCTCGATGATGCGGTAAGCGTCGCCGATCGCGTGGTTCCCGGTCGCGCAGGCCGTGATCACCGAGGAGTTCGGGCCCTTGGCGCCGAAGCGCATCGAGACGAGTCCGGACGCCATGTTCACGATCATCATCGGGATCATGAACGGCGAGACGCGGTCCGGCCCTTTGTCGCGGAGCAGGTCGTAGTTGGCGAGGAGCGTCTGGATCCCGCCGATCCCGGAGCCGATCAGCACGCCGAACCGATTCCCGTCCACCTTCGCGGTGTCGAGGCCGGCGTCCTCCACCGCCATCGCGCTGCACGCGATCGCGTACTGGAGGTAGGGGTCGAGGCGGCGAACCTCCTTCTTCTCCACGTACTGCAGCGGGTCGAAGCCCCGCACCTCGGCCGCGATCCGCGTCGGGTAGACGAACTCGCCCCGGTCGTTCTTGGCCTCCGCGTCGAAGCGCGTGATCGGTCCGACACCCGAGCGGCCCGCCTGCAGTCCGGCCCAGAACTCCTCGACGGAGTTGCCGAGCGGCGTGAGCGCGCCGAGACCGGTGACGACGACTCGCCGGCTGTCCACGTTCCTAGGAGTTGTCCTTGATGTACTGGATCGCGTCGCCGACCGTCACGATCTTCTCGGCCTCCTCGTCGGGGATCTGGATGTCGAAGTTCTCCTCCAGGGCCATGACGAGCTCGACGGTATCCAGGGAATCGGCGCCGAGGTCCTCGATGAACTTCGCGTTCGGAGTCACGTCGTCCTCCTCGACTCCGAGCTGCTCGATGATGATCTCCTTCACCTTGTCCTCGACTGACTTCGCCATGAAACCGTCACCTCCCGCAGAGGATGTCGTTTCCGTTACATGTACAGGCCGCCGTTGACGTGGAAGACCTGGCCCGTCACGTAGGCCGCCCCGTCTCCGGCGAGGAATCCTACCATTTCGGCCACCTCACGGGCCGTGCCGATGCGTTTCAGCGGCACCTGCGCGAGCAGCGCCTCGCGCGCGTCGGCCGGGATCGCGGCGGCCATGTCGGTCTCGATGAGCCCGGGCGCGACCGCGTTGACGAGGATGGCCCAGTGCGCGAGCTCCCGCGCGGAGGCCTTCGTGAGCCCGATGAGCCCCGCCTTCGCGGCGGAGTAGTTCACCTGCCCGGCGTTGCCCATCGCGCCCGCGGTCGAGGCGATGTTGACGATCCGCCCGCCGCTCTTCTGGCGGACCATCGCCTTCGCGACGGCCCGGGTCATCAGAAACGCGCCGCGGAGATTCACGTCCATCACGCGGTCCCAGTCGTCGTCCTTCATGCGCACCAGCAGGCCGTCGCGCGTGATCCCCGCGTTGTTGACGAGGACGTCGACCCGCCCGAAGCGCTCGCGCGCGGTCTCGACGAGCCGGTCCGCGTCCTCGCGCTTCGCCGCGTCGGCGACGACCGCGAGGACGGCGAAGCCGCGGCCTTCGAGCTCGCCGCTCGCCGCCTTGAGCCGGTCCGCGTCGCGGCCCGAGACGACCACCGCGGCGCCGCGCTCCGCCAGCACCGTGGCGATCGCGGCGCCGATGCCGCGGCTGCCGCCGGTGACGATCGCGGTCTTGCCCTCGAGCGGCAGCGCACTCACGCCGGCGCTCCCAGCTCCGCGAGCGCCTTGTCGAGGCCGCCAGGCTCTTCGACGGACAGTCCCCTGGCCCCCTCCACGATGCGCCGGGCGAGCGCGGTGAGCACGCGGCCCGGGCCGACCTCGACGAAGGCCGCCGCGCCCTCGGTCGCCAGGCGCTGCACGCATTCCGTCCAGCGCACGGGGCTCGCCACCTGCTTGAGGAGGAACGGCACGACGTCCGACGCAACGCGCGTGACCCCCGCGTCGGCGTTGCGGACGACCGGGATCCGCGGATCGGCGACCGGCACGTCGCGCAGGGCGACCGCCAGCCCCTCGGCCGCGGGCGCCATGAGGGCGCAGTGGAACGGCGCCGACACGGGCAGCATCACGCTCTTGCGTCCGCCGCGCTCGCCGGCGAGCTTCACGGCCCGCTCGACTGCGGTCCGGTGGCCCGCGATCACGGTCTGTCCCGTCGAGTTGATGTTGGCGACGCTGACGACCTCACCCTGCGCCGCGTCCGCGCACACAGTCTCGACCGCGTCGAGCGCCAGGCCCATGATCGCCGCCATCGCGCCGGTGCCCACGGGCACCGCGGCCTGCATCAGCTCGCCGCGCCGGCGCACGACCCGCACGGCATCGCCGAGACGGAGCGCGCCCGCGACGACCAGCGCCGAGTACTCGCCGAGGCTGTGGCCGGCGGCG
>JBOHQB010000072.1:0-11833 GCA_050731995.1 Candidatus Rokuibacteriota bacterium | reverse complement strand
GACGAGCACGACGATCACCACGGGCGGCGTGAACCAGACGGTGGAGTACAAGGACGCCGGCGTGATCCTGACCGTGACACCACGCATCGGCGAGCGCGGCACGGTCGCGCTCGACATCAAGCAGGAGGTCAACGACGTCCTCCCCGGAGGGGTCCCCCCCACATTCTCACCCGAGTTCATCAAGCGCGAGGCCGAGGCGTCGGTCGTGCTCGTCAACAACCAGACGCTCGTGCTGGGCGGATTGATCCAGGACCGGAAGGACAACGTCAGGCGTGGCGTGCCATTTCTCAAGGATATCCCCATCCTCGGCTACCTCTTCGGCTTCACCGAGAAGGTCATCGACCGGCGGGAGCTGCTGATGTTGATCACGCCGCGCGTCGTCGGCACGGCGTTGGACGCCCAGCGGGTCACCGACGAGATGCGAAGGACGACGCCCGAGCTCGACAAGGCCATTCGCACGGCGCCGCGCCCGCCGACTACCGCGCCGCCGGCGCCCTCGAACTGACGCCGATCTACCAGCGGATCAGCGTCGCTCCCCAGGACAGGCCCGTGCCGAAGGCCGCGAGCAGCACGAGGTCCCCTTCCTTCACGAGCCCCGCGCCGACGGCCTCGTGGAGCGCGATCGGGACGGAGGCGGCGGCGGTGTTGCCGTAGCGGTCGACGTTGTTGTAGACGCGGTCGGCCGGGATCCGGAGCCCGTCCGCGACCGCCTCGAGGATCCTGAGATTGGCCTGGTGGAAGATGAAGCGGTCCACGTCCTTCACGGCGAGCCCGTTCGCCGCCAGGCACTCGTTGACCACCTCGCGGAAGCGCTTCACCGCCTGGACGAAGATCGCGCGCCCGTTCATCCGTGGGCGCGCGCGGCCCTCGTCGATCTTCCGCTTGGAGACCGGGGGAAAGGTGGACGAGCCCCAGAGCTCACCGCAGAGCGCGTCGATGCCGGTGCCGTCCGAATGGAGATGGCTCGAGATCACTCCGCGCTCTCCCGGCTCGGCGCGGAGCACGGCCGCCCCCGCCCCGTCGGCGAAGAGCACGGCCATGTCGCGGCCGCGCGTCGTGTAGTCGAAGGCGCTCGAGAGCAGCTCGGCGCCGACGACGAGCACCTGCCGGTACATCCCGCCACGCATCATCTGATCCGCGATCGCGAGCCCGTAGATGAACCCGGCGCACCCCTGCTGGAGATTCACGACGGGCGTGGTCGTCAACCCGAGCCGGCCCTGGAGCACGCAGCCCGTGTGCGGGTACGCGTAGTCGGGCAGCGTCGAAGACTCGAGGATGCAGTCGAGGTCGGACGCGCCGATCCCGGCGTTCTTCAGCGCCATCTCGGACGCCTCGAGCGCGAGGTCCGTCACCGTGAGGCTCGAGTCGATCGACTCGCCGAAGCCGTGATCGAAGACCCCACGCATGAACGCGTCCTTGTCGGGCGCCTCGGCGAGGGCCTGGAGCATGCGGTAGGTGTCGGGCGAGACGCGGCGCTCGCGGATACCGGTACGCTGGACGATCCACGCATCCGAGGTGTCCATGCAGCGCGCGAGGAGATCGTTGCCGACCACGCAGGGCGGCACCGCCATCCCGGTTGAGACGATCCGGTTCATCGCCCCGTGAACCGAGGCGGCTTCTTGTCGAAGAACGCGGCGACGCCCGTCTGGTGATCCTCGGACGCGATCGCGAGCCCCTGCGAGTAGGCCTCGACGTCGAGCGCCGAGGCGAGGTCGCCCGCCGCAGCCCGGTTGAGCATGTGCTTGTCGAGGGACAGCGCCAGCGGCGGCCCCGCCGCGATCTTCTCGGCGAGCGCGCGCGTGACCGTCGCCAGCTCGGCCGTCGGCACGACGCGGTTGATCATGCCGATCCGCAACGCCTCCGCGGCGTCGATGATCTCGCCCGTGAGGACCAGCTCCTTGGCACGCGCCATGCCTGTGAGGCGCGGCAGGAGCCAGGTGCCGCCGCCGTCCACAGCGAGGCCAATTTTACAAAAAAGCTCCCCGAACTTCGCCCGGTCCGAGGCGACGATCAGGTCGCAGCAGAGCGCCAGGTTGGTCCCCGCGCCGACGGCGTAGCCGTCCACCATCGCGATGGTCGGCCGCGGGAAGTCCACGAGCCTGAGCACCATCCGGTTCAGCGCCTCGACGCGCGAGCGGCCCTCGGCGGCAGACTGGGAACGCTCCCGCATGCTCTTCACGTCGCCACCGGAGCAGAAGTGGCCGCCGGCGCCCGTGAGGATCACCACGCGCGTCTGCGCGTCCGCCTCGATTTCATCGAGGACCGCGAGCATCTCGCGCCGCATCGTCATGTCGAGCGCGTTTCGGGCCTCCGGACGGTTGAGCGTGAGCGTCGTGATCGCGTCTTTCCGTTCGACGAGCAGCGTCTGGTAGCCCACGTCTCAGCCTCCCGTGTTCGTGTTCCCTGCGCTCAGTCAAGGATCTCGACACGCGCCTCACTATAGGGCGCGGCCGGCCCGGTGTCCAACCGGTGCCGTGCTAGACTTTTCACGACGATGCGGCTCATCGGCATGGTCCACCTGGCACCGCTCCCGGGCTCTCCCCGCTGGGACGGGTCGATGGCGCGCGTCGTCGAGCGCGCGCTCACCGACGCGCGCGCGATCGTCGAGGGCGGGATGGACGCCCTCCTCATGGAAAACTACGGCGACGCGCCGTTTTCGCCCGGGCGTGTCGAGGCCGCGACCGTCGCGGCGATGGCGGTCGCGGCGCACGAGCTGCGGCGCGCCTTCCCCTCGACACCGCTCGGCGTCAACGTCCTCAAGAGCGACGCGCGCTCGGCGCTCGCGATCGCCGCGGCGACCCGCGCGCACTTCGTCCGGGTCAACGTCCACGCCGGCGCGGTCGTGGCCGACCAGGGCATCGTGCAGTCGGACTCGTACGCGACGCTCCGCGACCGGCGCCTGCTCTCGGCCGACGTCCGGATCTTCGCCGACGTTCTCGGCAAGCATTCGGCGCCGCTCGGCGTCGTCGACCTCGACCAGCAGGCGCGCGATCTCGTGCACCGAGGCCTCGCCGACGGTCTCGTCGTCTCCGGACGCGCGACGGGCGAGGCGACGCCGCTCGGCGATCTCAAGCGCGTGCGCGACGTCGTGCCGGGCGTCCCCCTGCTCGCCGGAAGCGGCGTCACGCCCGACACGGCGCAGGCGCTCCTCGGGGTCGCCGACGGTCTGATCGTCGGCACGGCTCTCAAGCTCCAGGGCCGCGTGGATCAGCCCGTCGATCCCGAGCGCGTGCGCCGCCTCGTCCAGGCGGTTCTTGGCCGCTAGCCGCGCGGCCCGAGTCCGCGCGGGCCTCGCCGCGGCGGCCGTGCTGCTCGCGGCGTGCCGCACCGTGCCGCCGCCGGACCCCGGGCGTCTCGCACGTACCGAGACGCGCCTCGGCCAGCTCCTACTCGTCGGCTTCGGCGGCGTCGCGCTCTCGGATAACGCCGAGCTCGAACGGCTCCTCTGCGGGGCGAAGGTCGCCGGCGTGATCGTCTTCGGCCGGAACATCGAGAGCCCGGAACAGCTCCGCCGGCTCACCGGCGACGCGGCGGCGCGGGCGCTCGGCTGCACGGGCCGGCCCCTGCTGGTCGCCGTCGACGCCGAGGGGGGCCGCGTGATGCGGCTCGGACCCGCCGCCGGCTACACCGCGACCCTCTCCGCCCGCGACCTCGGCGACGCCAACGATCTCGCGCTGACGGAGCTCGAGGCGCGGCGCATGGGCGCGATGTTACGCGAGGCCGGGATCAACTGGAACCTGGCCCCCGTCGTGGACGTCGGGTACAACCCGGCGAACCCGGTCATCGTCGGCCAGGGCCGCTCGTTCAGCGCCAACCCGCGCTGGGTGGCGGCGCAGGCGCGCGCCTTCATCACTGGCATGCACGCCGAGGGCGTCCTCACCGCGCTCAAGCACTTCCCCGGTCACGGCTCAAGCCGCACTGACTCGCACCAGGGTTTCGTGGATGTCACCGACACCGCCAACGCGGAGGTCGAGCTCGCCCCGTACCGGATCCTCGTCGCCGAAGGCCCGGTGGACAGCGTGATGACGGCGCACGTCTTCAACCGCCTGGTGGACCCGCGCTACCCGGCGACGCTCTCGCCCAACACGATCGGCCGCCTCCTGCGCGAGGACGTCGGCTGGAAGGGGCTCGTCGTCAGCGACGACCTGCGAATGGCGGCGATCCAGCAGCGCTACGGGATCGAGCGCGCCGTCGTGCTCGCGCTCGGGGCGGGCGTGGACGTGCTACTGATCGCCGAGGACCGCCTGTCCGACGGACGCTCGGCGGCGGAGGTCGCCCTCGGCGCGATCCGGCGCGCACTGGCCCGGGGCGATCTCGACCTCGATCGGATCGAGTCGGCCCTCGCGCGCGGTGAGGCCTTCAGGGCGCGGGTCCCGTTGCCAGCAGCGCCTCCACCTCGGCGCGCGGCGGGAGCGAGGCCTGGGCACCGCGGCGCGTGCACGTGAGGGCCGCGGTCGCCGAGGCGAGTCGCAGCGCCGCGTCGAGCGTGCGCCGTTCCGCGAGGCCGACCGCGAGCCCCGCGTTGAAGGCGTCGCCGGCGCCCGTCGTGTCCACGACCGGCGCGCGGAACGGCCGCACGCGCCGGACGCCGTCCGCGGTCGCGGCGATGGCCCCCTTGTCGCCGAGCGTGACGATCACGGTCGTGACACCGCGGCCGACGAGCGCGCAGGCGGCCGCGATCGCCTGGCCCTCGTCCTCGACGGGCGCGCCACTGAGCCGGGCCGCCTCGACCTCGTTGGGTGTCAGGAACTCGGCGAGCGGCCAGAAGTCGATCGCTCGCTCGGGCACGGGCGCCGGGTTGAGCACGGTCCGCTTGCCGAGCCGTCGTCCCTCTTCGAGCGCCCACCGAACGGCGTCGAGCGGCACCTCGCACGAGCCGAGCACGACCTCCGCCCAGGCGAAGTCGACGGATCGAGCGCGCAGCTGGTCCACGGTCAGCGCGCGGTTGGCGCCGGGCGCCACCGCGATCTGATTGCGCCCCTGCCGGTCCACCGCGATGAGCGCCGTGCCCGTCGCCGCGGCGGCCGTGATCGAGACACCGTCAACGCCGATCCCCTCGTCCGCGAGCGCCGCGCGCACCTCACGGCCCGAGGCGTCATCGCCGACGCAGGCGATCAGGCGCACCTCGGCGCCGAGCCGGCGCGCCGCGACGGCCTGGTTCGCGCCCTTGCCCCCGCGGTTGACGAGCAGCGTGCCGTCGGTGACCGTTTCGCCGGGCCGCGGCAGCCGCGGCAGCGCGACGGTGAAATCCACGTTGGCCGAGCCGATGACTAGAACCCTGGGCATTGTCAGATGGGGGGCCCCGAAACGGCCCCCCATACCCCCCAACGCTCGGAGCGCCCCGGCGAAGCCGTCGCGCTCCTCGACACGCGTATGCCTAGTACGCGCGGCACACGCGATCCAGGAACCGCGGGAGGAAGCGAGCCGTGTCCACGCGCCTGGCGAACCGGCAGTTCGGCGCGCCCGAAGCGCGGCGGGTCTCGCCGTCCGGCCCGATCTCGAGGCGCGCCGGCTCCCACTCGACGAGCGTCGGGTCGAGCGCGGCGGCAACCGCCAGCGGGTCGTGCAGGACCATCCCCGGACTGCCGCGCTCCGTGTCCGCGCGGAAGCCGCGCGCGGTGAAGCGGGCGATCCGCTCGGCGAGCAGCCCCGGCCGGTCGCGGAGCGCTTCCTCGAATGCGGCGCGCGTCACGACGGCCTGGCGCGTCGCGTCCAGCGGCACCCAGTCCAGCGGGAGGCCGGCCTGGAGCACGCGCGCGGCCGCGTCGGGGTCCACGTGCAGATTGAACTCCGCCGTCGGCGTCACGTTGCCCGGGACGTCCACGGCACCGCCCATCGCGACAACACGCGGGACGCGGCGGATCGCGGCGAGGTCCCGCTCGACAGCGAGGGCCAGATTGGTCAGGGGCCCCAGCGTGACGAGAACGAAATCCGCGGCGGCGGCGAGGGCCGTCTCGGCGATCAGCACCACGGCGTCGCGCGGGACGGAGGCGACGTCCACCGGAGGCCAGCCGCCGACGTCGCCGAGCCCGTCGGCCCCGTGGTAGCGCACCGCCGTCATCGGCGCCTTGACCAGCGGCCGGTCGGCGCCCGCGGCAATCCGCGGCGGCGGCGAGGGCCGTCGAAGGGCCAGCAGACGCAGGAGATTTGTCGTCGCGACGTCGAGGGGGACGTTCCCGGAGACGGTCGTCAGGGCGACGACGCGGGCACCGGGATCGGCCCACGCGTAGAGGAGCGCGAGCGCGTCATCGAGCCCGGGATCGGTGTCGATCAGGATGGGTGGCACGAATCTCTCCGACCGGTCGCCGCATCGTACTACAATGACCGCAAGGCTCGCCCGGGAGGGGGTGGAACCGCGTGGACATCGAGATCCTCTATTGCGGGGAGTGAAACTACCTGCCCCAGGCCTCCAGTCTGCAGGCCGCGATCAAGGGTAAGTACGGCATCACCGCCAGCCTGAGAGAAGGCGCGGGCGGCATCTTCGAGGTGTTCATCGACGGCAAGACCGCCTACACCAACCAGGACACCTACCGCTTCCCGGAGAACGAAGAAATCTTCAAGGAGATCGACGCCCTCAGGAAGACGTAGCGGCGCGCTCGAGCTCCTCTTTGAAGCGCGGATGGGCCACGGCAATCAGCGCCGTGGCCCGGTCTCTTTCCCCCCGTCCGCGCACCCGCGCGGCACCATGCTCCGTCACCACCCAGTCGGCGAGGAACCGCGGCGACGTCACCGCGGCGCCGGCGCCGAGGCGCGACACGATCCGCGAGACCGTCCCGTCTCGACCCGTCGAGGGGAGCGCGATGAACGAGGCGCCGCCGCGCGAGCGGGAGGCCCCGAGCACGAAGTCGAACTGGCCGCCGATCCCCGCGACCTGCCGCGGCCCGAGGCTCTCGGCGGTCACCTGCCCGGTGAGGTCCACCTCGAGCGCGGAGTTGATGGCGATGAAGCGGTCGAGCTGCGCGACGACGCCCGGGTCGTGCACGAACGCCGACGAGTCCATGTTCACCACAGGGTTCTCGTGCAGGAAGTCGAAGAGCCGGCGGGTGCCCATCGCCTCCGCGATGTCCATGCGCCCGCGGTGGAAGCGCTTTTGCGTGTTTGTGACCACTCCGCGCTCGACGAGCGCGACGGAGGCGTCCACGAGGAGCGAGTGCAGGGCCAGGTCGCGGTGGCTCGCGAGCGCCTCGAGCACCGCCTGCGGAATCGCGCCGACGCCCACCTGCACCGTGGCGCCGTCCGGAACGCGCTCGGCGACGCAGCGCCCGATCGCCCGCTCGATCTCGCCGACGGCGGGCGGCGGATACTCGGTCAGCGGCTCGTCGACGTCGACCCACGCGTCGACCTGGCTCGCGTGGAGCCAGGCGTTGCCGCGCGTCCGGGGCATGCGCGGATTCACCTGCGCGATCACGAGCGGTGCCCCGCGCGCGGCGGGCAGCGTCACGCCGACGGCGACGCCGAGCGAGAGATAGCCGCGCGGGTCCGGCGGCGCCGTCTGCACGAGCACGCAGTCGGGCGCCCACGCCCCGCCGCGGCTGAACTCGGTGACGACGTCGAAGTAGCGCACCGGAACGAACTCGACGCGGCCGCGGGCCGGCTCGAGCCGCGGCGACATGTGCCAGGTCGCGACGCCGAGCCCCGCGGCCCCGGGGCCCGCGAACGGAAAGTCGCCGAGGTGCAGGCCGCCGAGAAGCGTGAGGCCCGCCAGGCGCTCGGCCTGGCGGCAGATCTCGGCGACGAGCGCGCGGGGCTCGCCGCAGCCGGGCGGCAGCAGCACCCTCATGCCGGGACGGAGCAGGCCTACCGCGTCGGACACCGACAGACGGGTGAAGGCGCGCGGCATGACGCTACAATAGCAGCCATGAAACCCCTTCTCGCGGGCGTGCTGCTCGCCGCGCTCGCGGCCGGCTGCGCGACCGGGTCGTATTCTTCGCCGCCGCCGTCGTCGGGGCCGCGGGCCCGGTGCCTCGCGAACCCCGGCGAGACCGGCGGGATGCGCCCGCTCATCTTCCTCTTCTGCGCCGAGAGCCCGTGATGGCCGGCCGCGTCGCGCTCGTCACCGGCGGCGGACGGGGCATCGGCCGCGCGATCGCGCTGGCGCTGGCCGCCGACGGGTTCGCGGTTGCGGCCGCCGCGCGCACGCTGTCCCAGGTGGAGGCGACCGCCGACGCGGTCCGCCGACTCGGAGCCAAGGCGCTCGCCGTCGCCCTCGACGCGAGCGACGCGGCCGCCGTGACGGCGGCCGTCGAGCGGGTGAGCCGCGAGCTCGGTCCCGTGGACGTCCTCGTCAACAACGCGGGCCTCGCCGAATCGGCGCCGTTCGCGCGAACCGATCCGGACATGTGGGAGCGCCACTTCGCCGTGAACGTCCGGGGCCCTTACCTCGCGACGCGCACGGTGCTCCCGGGGATGCTCGACCGCCGCTGGGGGCGCGTGGTCAACGTCGCCTCGCTCGCCGGCCTCGTCGGGTCCCCCTACGTCACCGCCTACACGGCCTCCAAGCACGCGCTCGTCGGATTCACCCGGGCGCTGGCGACGGAGGTCGGGGGCAAGGGCGTCACGGTCAACGCCCTCTGTCCCGGCTACGTCGCGACCGACCTCACGTGGAACGGCGCGCGCAACGTCGCCGCGCGCACCGGCAAGTCCTTCGACGACGCGGTCCGGGCGATGGCGGACCTCAACCCGGGCCGGCGATTACTCACGCCCGAGGAGGTCGCCGCGGCCGCGGTGGCGCTCGTCCGCGACGGCGACCTCAACGGCGAGATCGTGGTGCTCGACGGCACGGCGCCGCAGCCCACAAGGAGCGACCGATGAAGACGCACATCTCCGACGTCAGGCCGCACACGCTTCCGAAGCCTTCCGGGTTCTCCTATGGCTACGAGGTCAAGAGCGGGCGCCTCGTCTTCCTCGCCGGCCAGGTCGCGATGGACGAGCAGGGCGCGATCGTCGGCAAGGGAGACCTCGTCGCGCAGTTCCGTCAGGTGTGCCGCAACCTCCACGCGACGGTCACCGCCGCGGGAGGGGCGATGGACGACATCGTGAAGCTCAACATCTACCTTCTGGACGTCGCCGCGTACAAGCGCCAGCTCAAGGAGATCGGCGCCGTCTATCGAGAGTACTTCGGCAAGCACTTCCCGGCGATGACGCTCGTGGGCGCGCGCGACCTCTTCGACGCGGCCGAGGGCGCGCTGATCGAGATCGAGGCCGTGGCCGCAGTCGCGTGACGGCCGCCGATGCGCTCCGCGTCCGCCACCGCCTGCTGCCGGCGCGCTGGCCGACGGCCGAGGAGGCCGCAGCCGCGCGCTGGTTCTCCCCGCTCCGCATCGGCCCGATCACGGCCGAGCAGCGGACGTGGGTGCCGGCGATGGTCCCGTGGCGCGCGACCGACGACGGGCTCGTCACGCGCGAGGTCCTCGACTGGTACGCGCGGTTCGCGGAGGGGCGCCCCGGCGTGCTGGTCGTCGAGGCGACCGGCATCCGCGACATACCGAGCGGGCCGCTGCTCAGGATCGGCGACGACCGGTTCATTCCCGGCCTGAAGACGCTGGTCGAGACCGTGCGCGAGAGGAGCGGCGGACACACCCGCCTCTTCATCCAGGTCATCGACTTCGTCGCGGTGCGCCGACGGCCCGAGCCCGCGACCTTTTTCCACCGTCATCTCGCGATCTCGGACGATTTGCGCCGTCGGCTCGCCGACGTGCTGGCCGATCCACGCTGGCGCGCGGCGCCGGAGGCCGACGTGCGCGAGCGGCTCGTGGCGGCCGACCGCCCGGTCGTCGAGGCCGTGCTCACGACGCGGGAGCTCGAGTCGCTCGACTACGGCTACCGCGAGCGCGTCGGAGACACTCACCTGCCGTGGATCCGGGAGCTGCCGGGCGTGCTGCCGGGTCTCTTCGCCGAGTCGGCGCGGCGCGCCCGCGAAGCGGGCTTCGACGGCGTCGAGCTTCACTACGCCCACGCCTACACGCTGGCCTCGTTTCTCTCGCGTCTGAACACGCGCGACGACGGCTACGGCGGTGCGCGCGAGCACCGCGTGCGCCTGCCGCTGGAGGTGCTCAGAGCGGTGCGCACGCGCGTGGGCGGCGACTGGGTCGTCGGCGTCCGCTACCTCGGCGACGACGTCGTCGCGGGCGGTACTCGCGTCGAGGATGCCGCGTGGTTCGGCGTCAAGTTCGCCGAGGGGGGCGCGGACTATCTCTCGGTCTCGAAGGGCGGTCGCTTCGAGGACGCGAAGCAGCCGAAGGTCGGCGAGGCCGTCTATCCCTACACCGGGCAGTCGGGCCACGAGTGCATGCCGACCGTGGTTTCGGATGCTCGCGGCCCCTTCGGTCGCAACGTTCCGCTCGCGGCCGAGATCCGTCGGGCGGTCCGCGAGGCCGGTCACGCCACGCCCGTCGTGACGAGCGGCGGGATCTACGGCTTCGAGCAGGCGGAAGACATCATCGCGCGCGGCGAGGCCGACGCCGTCGCCGCGGCCCGCCAGACGCTCGCCGACCCCGACTGGTTCAGGAAGATCCGGCTCGGTCTCGGCCACCTCGTCAGGCGCTGCGAGTTCACCAACTACTGCGAGGGGCTCGACCAGCGCCACAAGCAGGTCACCTGCAAGCTGTGGGACCGTGTGGACGTGGGCGCTCCCGGCGTCGCGCGCGCCAGCGACGGCAAGCGACGGCTCGTGGCGCCGCCGTGGAGCCCACCCGCCGACACGCGCTGAGACATGACGCCCCGCCGACGGCCGCGCTGGGGACGCCGGCTCGTCGTCGTCAGCGTGCTGGCGCTCGTCGCCTGGCTCCTGTGGGAGTGGCGGACGTGGCCGGACGTGGCGGCGCTTCGCTCGCGGAACCCGACAACCACGGCCTTCGTCGAGCACTATCGCGACATCCAGCGCCGCGCCGGGCGCGATCCGGCCGTCGCGCGGACGTGGAAGCCCTACACCGCGATCTCGCCCAATCTCAAGCGCGCCGTCCTCGTCGCCGAGGACGTCAACTTCTTCTCGCATACGGGATTCGATCTCGGGGAGATGAAGGAGGCGCTCGTCAAGGCCGTCGAGGAGGGCGCGCCCCCGCGGGGCGCCTCGACGCTCACCCAGCAGCTCGCCAAGAACCTCTGGCTCTCGTCCTCCTACGATCCGCTGCGCAAGGCGAAAGAGGCGATCCTCACGTGGCAGCTGGAAAAGACGCTGGGCAAGCGACGGATCCTCGAGCTCTATCTCAACGTCGTCGAGTTCGGGCGGGGCGTGTACGGTGCCGAGGCCGCGAGCGTGCGCTACTTTGGCCGGCCCGCCGCGGCACTCGGCGAAGAGGAGGCGGCGCAGCTCGCGGCCGCGCTGCCGCGGCCGCGCGTCTGGCATCCCGGCGTCAAGAACGCGGCGTACCGGCGCTACGTGAGCGCCATCCGCGAGAGGATGGATCGCGCCGAGTTTCTCCGACGCCAGATCTGAGGTAGCATGCGGACCGCGCCATGAGCCCCGCCGTCTTCCGCGACTACGATCGCGCCGCCCTCGACCGCGAGTACAACAACCGGACGAAGGTGCCGCAGGCGCTCGACTGGCTGGCGCGCTACGGCGCCGAGAGCGCGCGCGTGCGCGGCGAGTGGCCGATGAGCTTCGACCTTTCCTACGGCACGCACCCGGCCGAGCGCCTCGACGCCTTTCCGGCGCAGTCGGCCGGAGCCCCGGTCAACGTCTTCGTCCACGGCGGCTACTGGCACCGACTCGACAAGGCGGACTTCTCGTTCGTCGCCCGCGCCTTTCGGCCCGCTGGTGTCGCGACGGTCGTCATCAACTACGCGCTCGTGCCGGGCGTGGACCTGGACGAGCTCGTTCGACAATGCCGGGCCG
>JBOHQB010000071.1:0-6451 GCA_050731995.1 Candidatus Rokuibacteriota bacterium | reverse complement strand
GCTCGTCGAGGACCCGGCGCGCGCGTGTCTCCTCGGCGAGCCGGATCTCCTCGGCGAAGAGCGAGGTGTTGAGCGGGCACGGGGGCTTGTTCGCCTCGACCCACTGGCAGTCGGACTGGTTGCACTGGACGAACCAGCCCGTCGGCCGGCCGAAGCCGCTGGCCCGCTTGAGCCGGATCAGCACGGTCTCGGACACGACCTCACAGAAGAACTCGCGCGCGCGGCTCCGGCTCACTCTGGCTCCCCCGGGACGGGCTCTCCAGCCCCGGCCGGCCCCCAAGGTACCCCGGGCCAGGCCCCCCTGTAAATTCCCCTCGAACAGTCGCGGAAAGTTTTGTATAGTGCTGCGGAACGTGAACGTCCACCGGGGGAGGCCCGCTTTGCGTCGTTTGCTCAAGAGTCGTTCACTCAAGGTCGCCGCGCGTGCCGCTACACCGCTCTTGTTCGTGGTCCTGCTCGCCCTCGTGTTCACCGGGTGCGGAACCCTGTCGAGCGGTGTGCGGATGGAGTCCTCCGTGCTCGCGACGGCGGCGCCGGCGCCCGCCGGGTCGCCCACGGACATCGTTCTCGCCCAGACGCCGGCCGAGCCCGACAAGGCTGCGGCGGGCAAGTCCGCCGAGGACGACGCGGCGGCCATGGCCCAGCGGGCCACGACCGAGAAGCTTCCGGATATCCCGGACGTCGAGGAGTACGATCCCTGGGAGCCGTTCAACGAGGCGATGTTCGAGTTCAACCGGAAGATGGACCAGTGGGTCCTGAAGCCGGTGGCCCAGGTCTGGAACATCGTCATGCCGCAGCCGTTCCAGGTGCTGTTCGCGAACGGCTTCGACAACCTCGGTTTCGCGCCGCGGTTCATCAACAGCCTGCTCCAGGCCAAGTGGGGCGGCGCGGCCCGGGAGATGTCGCGGTTCCTCATCAACAGCGTGCTCGGCATCGCGGGGCTCTTCGACCCGGCGAAGGACTACTGGGGCATCGAGAAGAGCGCCGAGGACTTCGGCCAGACGCTCGGGCGATGGGGGGTCAGCCCGGGGCCGTACCTCGTCCTGCCCTTCCTGCCGCCGTTGACGGTGCGCGACGGGATCGGCAAGGCAGTGGACACGTTCCTGGATCCGTTCACGTTCCTCATCCCCTACAACATCGTGCAGCGGATCTCCGTCAAGGCCGGCGAGATCATCAACGAACGCGCGCTCAACATCGACCTCTTCCAGGGGTTCGAGGAGAGCGTGATCGACATGTACAGCGCGGTCCGGCACGCCTACCTGCAGCGAAGGGAGCGCTCGGTCCGCGAGTAGACCGCTCCCCGGAGGGGTCTCAGTGTGAGCTGGTGGCGCTGGACCCTGACGTGTGCGTGCGTCCTGCTCCTCGTTCGCGCCGGTTCCGCCTCCTCGCCGCCGCGTGCTGATCCCGCCGTCGAAGCCGGGCGCGCGCTCTACATCACCTACTGCGCGGCCTGCCACGGCGCCGAGGGCCGCGGCGACGGGCCCTCCGGCGCGGGGCTGGCGACCAAACCGGCGAACCTGACCGAGGGGCGGCTCATCAACCACGTGCCGGACGAGTTCCTGCGCTCCATCGTCCGGGGCGGGGGCGCCGCCGAGGGGCTGGCGCCCACGATGCCCGCGTTCGGCGCCTACCTCGGCGATCTCCAGATCCGACAGGTCATCGCCTACGTGCGCACGCTCGCCCGGCCCGAGGCCAAGACCCGCGCCGAGACCACGGTCGTCACGGTGCCGGGGGCGCCGCGGCAGCCGATCTTCTTCAGCCACCTGGTCCACGCGGGGAAGTACCAGATCGACTGTCAGTACTGTCACGCTTACGCGCGCCGGGGGCCGTCGGCGGGACTGCCGTCGATCGAGCGGTGCCTCGGCTGCCACAAGATCATCGGCGCCCTGGACAACCCCGAGATCGGCAAGATCGCGGGCTACGCGGCGCGCGGTGAGTCGATCCCGTGGGTGCGCGTCTTCAAGCTGCCGGAGTACACGTACTTCGCCCACAAACCCCACGTCCGCGCCGGTGTGGCCTGCCAGTCCTGCCACGGGCCGATCGAGCGCATGCGCGTCGTCGGCGCCGTGACGGGGCGGGGACTCTGGAACGACCTCGCCAATGTCGTGGGCCTCCGTCCCCCGCCGCGCCCGCTGACGATGGGGTGGTGCGTGGACTGCCACCGCGAGCAGAACCGGGCGCGAGGGACCGCAGCACCGCTCGACTGCGTCGTCTGCCATCACTGACGTTCGGGGGGAGCGCCTGCCGCTCCCCCCGAATCCCCCCACCAGACTGAACTGAGACGTCGGCGCTTCTTGACCACGTTCGGGGGGAGCGTTTGCCGGCTCGCACGGGCGAAGGGGGCTACGCCCCCCTCGAACTCCCCCAGCCGAATTCCCCCACCAGACTGAACTGAGACGCTGGCGCTTGTTACTCGGCCTTGAAGTATTTCGCGGCGGGGTGGTGGAAGACGAGCGCCGAGACCGAGGCCTCGGGGTCCATCATGAATCCCTCGGTGAGGCCGAGGCCGATCTCCTCGGGACGGAGCAGGCGGAAGAGCGTCGCCTGCTGGCCGAGGTCCGGGCAGGCCGGGTAGCCGAACGACACGCGGATCCCCCGGTAGCGGCCCTTGAGCAGATCGGCGACCGGCAGATCGGGCGGGTCGGGGAAGCCCCAGAGCGTGCGCAGCCGCGCGTGCAGCATCTCGGCGAACGCTTCCGCGCACTCGATCGCGAGCGCCTGCAGCGCGTGGGAGCGCACGTAGTCGCCGCGCGCCTTCAAGTCCGCCGCCCGCTCACGCACGTCGGCGCCGCACGTGACGGCGAAGAGCGTCACCGCGTCCTCCGCGTCGTCGCGCACGTAGTCGGAGAGGCAGAGCCGCTCGCCCGTCGTCTGGCGCGGGAAGGCGAGCGTTGCCGCCGGCCCGCCGCCCGGCTCGAAGAGCGTGAGCGTCTCGCCCGCGGCGCGGGCTCGGTACCAACGGTAGACCCCATGCGCCCGGATCCAGCCCTGCCGGGCGCACTCGTCCTTGAGCTGCTCGATGGTCTCCTGGAGGGCGAGCGCCTTTGGATCGCCGGTCTCGATCAAGCGGGTCACCAGCCCGCGCAGGCCGAGGTGCTTGCCGTAGAGCATCTGGCGATTCAGATAGGGATAGATCCGGGACAGCGGCACGTCGCGCAGCGTGTGGGGCTCGAGGTCCGGCGGCGCCGGCACGTCCACACGCTCCGTCGCCGAGCGGGCGGGCGGGATCTGGGGCGCCGGCGCCGAGGGGGCCGGGGTCGCGTCGCCCGCCAGCGCCGCCTGCTCGCGCCGGACGCGCTCGACGAGCGCCTCGCGCGTGAGGGCGGAGAACAGCTGGTTGGCCAGATCGAGCCCGTCCATCGCGTCCTTCGCGTAGAGCGTGAGCCCGCCGTACTCGGCGGCGATGCGCGTCGCGGTGAACTTCTTGGTGAGCGCGGCGCCACCGACGAAGAGCGGAACGTCGACGCCGGCCGCCCGGAGATCCTGCGCCGTCACCACCATCTGCTGCGCGGACTTCACGAGCAGGCCCGACAGCCCGAAGGCGTCGGGCTTGTGGGCGTGATACGCCGCGATCAGCTCCTCGGGCGGCACCTTGATGCCGAGGTTGATCACGCGGTAGCCGTTGTTGCCGAAGATGATCTCGACCAGGTTCTTGCCGATGTCGTGGACGTCGCCCTTGACGGTCGCGAGCACGATCGTGCCCCGCGTCACGGCGTCGGCCTTCTCCATGAACTGTTCCAGGTGGCCGACGGCCGCCTTCATCGCCTCCGCGGACTGGAGCACCTCGGCGACGATGAGCTGGTTGTCGTTGAAGAGGCGGCCGACCTCGTCCATGCCCTTCATGAGCGGGCCGTTGATGATGTCGAGCGGCGCTGCCTCCCGCCGCTTCAGCTCCAGGTCCTCGATCAGGCCGTCCCGGCTGCCCTCGACGATGTAACGCGCCAACCGCTCGTCGAGCGGTAGGTCCTGCTTGACCGGCGCGACCTTCTTCCTGTCGCGGAAGTGCGCCGCGAAGGCGGCGATCGGGTCGGGGCCGCGGTTCTCGATCAGGTCCTCGGCCAGGCGCCGCTCGTCCTCGGGGATCGACGCGTAGCGCTCGAGCCGCTCGGTGTTGATGATCGCGTAGTCGAGCCCCGCCTTGGTGCAGTGGTAGAGGAAGACGCCGTTGAGGACCTCGCGGCCCGCGGGCGGCAGCCCGAACGAGACGTTCGAGATGCCGAGGATGGTCCTGCAGGCCGGGAAGCGCTGCTTGATGAGCCGGAGCCCCTCGATCGTCTCCACCGCCGAGCCGACATAGTTCGCATCGCCCGTGCCGACGGGGAAGACGAGCGCGTCGAAGATCAGGTCGCGCTCGGGCACGCCGTACTTTCCCGTGAGGAGCGCGTGGGCACGCTCGGCGATCGCGAGCTTCCGCGCGCGGGTCACCGCCATGCCCTGCTGCTTGTCCTCGTCGATGCACCCGACGACGACCGCGGCGCCGTAGGTCTCGAGCAGCGGCACGATCTGCTCGAAGCGCTCCTCGCCGTCCTCCAGGTTGATCGAGTTCACGATCGCCTTGCCCTGACAGTGCCGAAGCGCGATCTCGACGACGACGGCGTCGGTCGAGTCCAGCATCAATGGCACTTTCACCCGCCGGGCGAGCTCGCCCATGAAGCGGTTCATGTCCGCCGCCTCGTCGCGGTCGGGATTGGCGAGGCACACGTCGAGGACCTGCGCGCCCGCCTTGACCTGCGCCCGGCCGACCTCCGCGGCGTCGTCGAACCGATCGGCGACCGCCAGCTCCTTGAACCGGCGCGAGCCGATCACGTTCGTGCGCTCGCCGACGAAGATCGGGCGGTTGTCGGCGTCGGGGACGAGGAGCTCGATCCCGCTCACTCCGGTGAGCTCGGACGGAGCCGGCACGCGGGGGCGCCGGCCCCGCACGAGCTCCGCGATGGCGCGGATGTGGGCCGGCGTCGTCCCGCAGCAACCGCCCACGAGGTTCAGCCATCCCTCGTCGAGGAAGCGCCGGAGCTTGAAGGCGAGGGACTGCGGCGTCTCGCCGTACTGTCCCTGCTCGTCCGGCAGCCCGGCGTTCGGGTAGACGGAGACGAAGCACGTCGCGAGCGCGGACAGGGACCGGAGGTGGTCCGTCATGAACTCCGGCCCGGTCGCGCAGTTGAGCCCGATCGAGAAGATGCCGAGGTGCTGGAGCGAGACGTAGAGCGCGTCGACGGCCTGGCCGGCCAGCATCGTGCCCGTCGGCTCGATCGTCGCGCTGACCATCAGCGGCACGTCGCGGCGCGTCGCGCGCATCGCCTCCCGGACGCCGATGCCCGCCGCTTTCAGATTCAGCGTGTCCTGCTGGGTCTCGAGGAGCAGCGCGTCCACACCGCCCTCGATGAGCGCGCGGGCCTGCGCGCCGTAACCCGTGCTGACCTTGTCGAAGGTCACGTTCTGCGTGACGGTGATCGTGCGCGTCGAGGGGCCCATCGCGCCGAGCACGAAGCGGTCGCCCGCCGCCTCGCGCGCGATCTGCGCGGCCGCCAGCGTGATCGCGTGGAGGCGGTCGGCGAGGCCGTATTCCGCGAGCACCCATGGCGCGCAGCCGAAGGTGTTGGTCGAGACGCAGTCTGCGCCCGCGTCGAGGTAGGCGCGATGGATGTCGCGGATCACGTCGGGGCGCGTCAGATTCAGGTGCTCGTTGCACCCCTCGAGCTCGGGCCCGCCGAAGTCGTCGGCCCCGAGGCCGACGGCCTGGATCATCGTGCCCATCGCGCCGTCGAGCACGAGGACGCGCTCGGCGAACGCCTTCCGGAATCGGTCCATCCGCTACATAGTAGCGCGGTGGTGCGCGGGGCGTCAGGAACGCGGCGGCGTCAGACCCAGAGCGAGGCGAGCGGAATGACGAGGTCGGCGAGCGGCTCGGCGGTCATCGGCTCGTCGCCAGTCACGCGCCGGCTGAGCGCGTAGCCGCCGTCGGCGAGGCGATAGACCTCCACCACGCGGTTGTCCGGGTCCACGATCCAGTACCAGGGCACGCCGTGACGCGCGTAGAGCTGCGTCTTCGTGGTCCGGTCGATCGGGGTCGTCGACGGCGAGAGGATCTCGACCACGAGCGTCGGTGCGCCCTCGATGCCGCGCCCGCTGATGAGCGCCAGCCGGTCGGTCGCGACATACATGATGTCGGGCTGGACGACGGTGGTGTCGCTCAGAATCACGTCGAGCGGAGCATAGAGCACGATCCCACGGCCTCTCACGTGGCCGTCGAGAGCCCGGAACAAGTTGGCGCTGACGATCTGATGCTTCGAACCCGGCGCCGCCGTCACGGACAGCTCGCCCGCATGGATCTCGTAGCGCCTCCCATCGTTGGGAAGCGCCTCGTAGTCCCGGTAGGTGAGCACGACCCGCGCCGGCGTCATCGCCATCCGATTCTACCGCCTCCCGCCTCGAAGGAAACACCGGACGCCCG
>JBOHQB010000070.1:0-3493 GCA_050731995.1 Candidatus Rokuibacteriota bacterium | reverse complement strand
GTAGTAGTGCGGGTGCCGGCCGGCGGGCCCGCCGTTGTACTCGGTCAGCGCGTCCTTGACGTTCGCCTTGCGCGTCATGATGTCGCGCAGGTACGCCATCGCGAAGCGCGTGCTGACGACCGGGTCGGCGAGATCGCCGAGATCGCGGCGACCCGGGGCCGGCCGGCGAAACTTTCCGACGAGGGGCTCGAGCGCGGCCGCGGTGCTCGGCAGCATCTGGAAGAGACCGATCTCGCCCGCGCGACCGACCGCGTCCGGGCGGAAGTCCGACTCGACCTCGGCCTGCGCGAGCGCCAGGCAATGATCGATGTCGGCGCGGCCGGCCTCGGCGAGCAGCACCTCGGGGAACCCCTGGAGCGCGCTCATCGGCGCTTTGGGGTTCCGCTCGGCGATGTAGTCGAGGATCGCGTTGTGCAGCTGCTCGGAGTCCGCCTCGGCGGTCACCGCGAAGACCTGGCGGGCGAGCATGCCTCCCGCGGCGATCGCGATGCCGAGCATCAGCATCGCAAGCGTCTTCTTCAGGCTCATAGTGTCCTCCCTTGGGTGGAGCCCTGCGCGTGTCTGGCTTGGTGCGACTACGGAGGGGATTGTTGAAGTGCGTTCAGTATCGCACAGCGCAGCGTGTCACGCAAAATCCTGTTGTCGTGATTCCGGATAGCCACCACCCGCGGTGTCAGGAGCCCGACACCCGAGTTCTAGCCGGCGAGCGCGCGGAGCTCCCTGCGGAGGATCTTGCCGACGGGGTTCTTGGGCAACGCGTCCAGGAAGCGCACCTGCTTGGGACACTTGTATTTCGCCAGCCGCTCCTGACAGAAGGCGATGACCGACTCGGCGCTGGCCTCCTCGCCGCGCTTGAGGACGACGAAGGCCAGCACGTCCTCGCCCATGAGCGGATCCCGAACACCGACGACCGCGGCCTCCGCGATCGTGGGGTGGGCGTAGAGGACCTCCTCGACCTCGCGCGGGTAGATGTTGAAGCCGCCCCGGATGATGAGGTCCTTCTTCCGCTCGACGATCCAGAGAAAGCCGTCCTCGTCGACGCGGCCGACGTCGCCGGTGTGGAGCCAGCCGTTGCGCAGCGTCCGCGCCGTCTCGTCCGGCAGGCCGTAGTAGCCGAGCATCACGTTCGGTCCGCGCACGACGATCTCGCCCACCTCGCCGACCGGCAGCTCACGGTCGTCGTCGTCGAAGATCTTCACCTCGACCCCGGGAATCGGAGTACCGACCGAGCCGAGCTTGCGCGTTCCGGACAGGCGGTGCGCGGACACGACGGGTGAGGCTTCGGTCAGTCCGTAGCCCTCCATGAGCCGGCCGCCGAACTTCTTCTCGAACGGCTCGACGATCTCGAGCGGCAGCGGCGCCGCGCCCGACCCCCAGGAGCGCATCGACGACGTATCGAAGCGATCGGCCTCCGGGTAGTTCAGCAGGTAGACGTACATCGTCGGGACGCCCGCCATGGACTGCACGCGATGGCGCTGGATCGTCTCGAGCACGAGCTCCGGGTTGAACCACCGCAGCAGCACGCCCTTGGTGCCGAGGATGTGGCCGGCGTTCATGACGGTCAGGCCGTACGAATGTGACAGCGGCAGCACCGCGAGGGCCCAGGCGTGGCGGTCGAGCTCGTACAGGCTCGCCGCGGCGCGCGCGTTGGAGGCGAGGTTGCCGTGAGAGAGCGCGACGCCCTTGGAGCGCCCCGTGGTCCCGGAAGTGTACAGGATGACCGCGAGATCGCCGTCCGCGCGCTCGACCGTCGCGAGCGCGTCCGGCCGCCCGGCGCCGAGGTCCTCCCAGGCGATTCCGCCGCCGCCCCCGCCGACCACGACGCGCGTGCCGGGCCAGTCCCCGAGCTTGTCGGCGAGCTCGGGCGACGTGATCGCCGCCCTGGCCTCGCTGTCCGCGAGGATGTGCCGCACCTCCCCTGCTCCGAGCAGGAAGACCACCGGGACGATGACCGCGCCGAGCGTGAGGATCGCGGTGTAGGCCTGGGGGACCTCCGGGCAGTTGGGCAGCATCACGACGACGCGGTCGCCGGGGCCGACGCCGAGCGCGCGCAGCCCGTGCGCCGCCCGCGCGGCGGCGCGCTGCTGCTCGACGTTGGTCCATTCCCGACCCTCGAAGGCGAGCGACACGTATTCCCCGAACGTCCGGACATTCTCCTCGCCGAGGTGCGCCAGGTTCATCGGTCCCGCATCATAGCGTGATACGATTCGGCCAGCGATGCTGTCACCGGCTGTCGTCGGCCCGGAGACCGCCGAGCGGATCCGCGCGCACTTCGTCCTCGAGAGCCTCGGCGAGCGGACCTTCAAGAACGTCTCGCAGCCGATCCACGTCTACAAGGTCATCCCGCCGGGCGTGTACGAGAAGATCGTCTAGTCAGACGGGGGGCCCCGAAATGGCCCCGTCTCACGCAGGCTCGCCTCGGCCGTCGAACGGCCTGCGGCTTCGCACTCCCCAACCCCCCAACGCGGTACGCTTTCCGCATGGCGACCGGAGCGGTGCGCGTGGGGATCTGCTCCTGGGCCGATCCCGCGCTGATCGAGGCCGGGACGTTCTATCCGAAGAAGTCCATGTCCGCCGAGGCGCGGCTCCGGCACTACGCCTCGGTCTTCGACGTGGTGGAGGTCAACTCGTCCTACTACGCGATTCCCGACGTCCTCACCGTCGCGCGCTGGACCGAGCGCACGCCGCCGGGCTTCGTCTTCCACGTCAAGGCGTATTCGCTCATGACGGGTCATCATCCGCGCGCGCAGACCCTCCCGGCCGACGTGCGGGCGATGCTCCCGCGCTCGCCGCGCCTCACGCGGCGCGGGGAGATCGATTCTTCGTCGCTGCCGCCCGAGGCGCTCGACGCCGCCTTCGGACTCTTCGGCGCCGCGACGCGGCCGCTCGAGGCGACGGCGAAGCTCGGCTACGTGCTCTTTCAGCTGGCGCCCTGGGTGCACTTCGATGGCAAGTGGCTCGACTATCTCGCCTCGCTCCCGGAGCGACTGCCGGGACGGCGAGTCGCGGTCGAGTTCCGCCACCACTCGTGGATCCCCGATCACGCCGGCGACACCTTGACCGCCTTGCAGAACGCCGGGCTCGCCCACGTCATCGTGGACGGTCCCGCCGCCGCGAGCCGGATCCCGCGCGTGACGGCGGTGACGGCGCCCATCGCGATCTTCCGCCTCCACGGCCGCAACGCCGAGGGCTGGCTCCGCCAGGTTCGCGGCGAGGAGCCCGCGGTGCGCCAGAAGTATGACTACCTCTACTCCGACGCCGAGCTTGCCGAGCTGGCGCCCGAGATCCGCGAGGCGGCGAGTGAGGCCGAGCAGGTCTACGTCTCCTTCAATAACAACAACCGCGACTACCCGGTGCGCAACGCGCTCGCGATGCGACGGCTCCTGGGTCAACCGGCGCCCGATTGCTTGCGTCGTGACCTCTTCGCCTGAGATAGTGGCCTCGATGGCCACCACGGCGCCGCCGATTCCGCGCGTCGAGCTGGCGTACGCGC
>JBOHQB010000069.1:0-3682 GCA_050731995.1 Candidatus Rokuibacteriota bacterium | reverse complement strand
CCGCGCCGGGCGCTGGCTGCGCGTCGCCGCGGCGGTCGTCCTCGTGGTCGCGTCCGTCGCGTCGGCCGCTGCCGCGACACGCTGGCTGTTCACGTCGCCGCGCTTCGCCATCGGCGCCGTCGAGGTGCGGGGCGCCTCGCGGGTGCCCGCCGAGCGCATCCTGGCCGCCGCCGGCATCGAGCCGGGCGCCAACCTCTGGGCGATCGACCCCCGCGAGGTGCTCGCGCGGATCGAGGCGATGCCCGAGATCCGGCGCGCGGACCTGGTCCGGGAGCTGCCGAACCACGTGACGATCCACGTCGAGGAGCGGAGGCCGTTCACGCTCGTGCACGCGGCGCGCCTGCACTGGCTCGACGAGGACGGCTACCAGCTGGGCCTCGAGACCCGCGCCGTCAGCCCCGCCGTGCCGGTGATCAGCGGCCTGAGCGAGGAGGAGCTCGCCACGATGCGGACGGCGCCGAGCGCCAAGGCGCGGCAGGCGATCGCGCTGATCCGGGCGCTCCTGCGCACGGGCAGCGGCCTGGCGTCGGAGATCGCCGAGATCGACGTCGGGCGCCCGGACGGGCCGGTCCTCTGGACCGTGGACGGCGTCGAGATCCGGCTCGGCACCGAGGAGTGGGAGGAGCGGCTGGCGCGGCTCGAAGGCGTGCTCGCGCAGGTGGCGACACAGGACGTGCGCGGGGTGGATCTCAGATTCCGGGACCAGGTGGTGTTGCGCAGGGGGCCGTCCAGATGAAGCGGGCCAAGACCGGAGGGCTCGTCGCCGGGCTCGACGTCGGCACCACCAAGATCTGCGCCGTGATCGGCGCGCCGGGCCCGGACGGGCTCGAGATTCTCGGCGTCGGCCGGGCGGCGTCGCGCGGGCTGCGTCGCGGCGTCGTCGTCAACATCGACTCGACCGTCGAGGCGATCAAGGACGCGGTCGGCGAGGCCGAGCAGACGGCCGGCGTCGAGGTGGCGGGCGTCTGGGCCGGCGTCGCCGGCGGTCATATCCGCTCGGTCAACAGCCGCGGTGTCGTCGCGGTGCAGGGCAAGGACCGTGAGGTGAGCGCCGCCGACGTCGAGCGCGCCGTCGACGCGGGCCGCGCGATCAACGTGCCCCAGGATCGCGAGATCATCCACGTCCTGCCCCAGGCGTTCATGGTGGACGACGCCGACGGCGTGCGCGATCCGATCGGCATGTCGGGCGTCCGCCTCGAAGTGGACGTCCACGTCGTCACCGGCGCCGTGACCTCGGTGCAGAACGTCGTCCGCTCGGTCAACCGCGCGGGGCTCACCGTGCACGATCTGGTGCTCGAGCCGCTCGCCTCGGCCGAGGCGGTGCTCGACGCCGACGAGAAGGAGCTCGGCGTCGTCGTCATCGACATCGGCGGTGGCACTACGGACCTCGCCTTCTTCCGCGACGGCGCGGTCTGGCACACGGCGGTGCTGCCGCTCGGCGGCGACCACATCACCAACGACGTCGCCGTGGGGCTGCGCACGCCCCTGGCCTCCGCCGAAGACCTCAAGAAGCGCTGGGGCTGCGCGCTCACGGCGCTGGTGCCGGCGGAGGAGACGGTGGACGTGCCGTCGGTCGGCGGGCGCAAGCCGCGCGTGCTCTCGCGGCAGGTCATGGCCGAGATCATCCAGCCGCGTGTCGAGGAGATCCTGACGCTCGTGGCACGCGACCTCGCCCGGGCGGGCTTCCAGGACGCCGCGACGGCGGGTGTCGTCGTCACGGGCGGCACGTCGATCATGCAGGGGGTTCCCGAGCTCGCGGAGGCCGTCTTCGACATGCCGGTGCGCCTCGGCGTTCCGGCCGACCTCGCCGGCCGCGTGGACCTCGTCCGGAGCCCGATCTGCGCGACGGCCGTCGGGCTCGCGCTCTACGGCGCGCGGCGCTTGGCGCCGGGTGGGACGTACGGCGACGGAAGTGATCGCGGCGGTCTGGCCGGCGCGGGCCGGCGGCTCGCCCGTTGGTTCAGTGAGATCTTCTAGCGGGAATGGGCGCGCGCGCGGGGGACAACAGCCGCCACTGTTCCCCTCGGACGCGGTCGCCAAGGGTGGAGACACACGGGGACGGCGCCGCCGCACGCGGCGCGCCGCTCCGAACGCACAGGAGGGGTGGATGGAGAGGGATCGCGCGCGGCGGCCGCTCTTCGAGCTCGAAGAGTCCGATCAGGCGGCGAAGATCAGGGTGATCGGCCTCGGGGGCGGCGGAGGCAACGCGGTGAGCCGGATGATGGCCTCCGCGATCTCCGGCGTCGAGTTCATCGTCGGCAACACGGACGTGCAGGCCCTTCGTGCCTCGCCCGCACCCGTCAAGGTCCAGCTCGGCGCCCAGCTCACGAAGGGGCTCGGCGCCGGCTCGAACCCGGACATCGGCCGTGACGCGGCGCTGGAAGACCCCGACCAGATCACGCGCCTGCTCGAGGGTGCGGACATGGTCTTCATCACGGCGGGTCTGGGCGGCGGCACCGGCACGGGCGCCGGGCCGGTCATCGCCTCGCTCGCGAAGGACCTCGGTATCCTCACCGTCGCCGTCGTCACCAAGCCCTTCCACTTCGAGGGCAAGAAGCGCATGGCGCAGGCCGAGGCGGGGCTCGACCAGCTCCGCGAGCGCGTCGACACACTGATCACGATTCCGAACCAGCGGTTGCTCTCGGTGGTGGACCGCGGCACGCCGCTGCTCGAGGCCTTCCGGGTCGCCGACACCGTGCTGCAGCAGGCGGTGCAGGGCATCTCCGACCTCATCGTCGTCCCGGGCCTCGTCAACCTCGACTTCGCCGACGTGCGCACGATCATGTCGGGCATGGGCATGGCGATGATGGGGACCGGCGTCGGCCGCGGCGAGCACCGCGCGCTTGACGCCGCGCAGAAGGCGGTGGCCAGCCCGCTGCTGGACGAGACGTCGATCCAGGGGGCGCGCGGCATCCTCATCAACTTCACGGGCGGCGCCGATCTGTCCATCCACGAGATCGAGGAGGCGGCGCGCGTCGTCCAGGAGGCCGCGCACGAGGAGGCGCACATCATCTTCGGCGCGGTGATCGATCCGGCGCTCGACGACGAGCTCCGGATGACGGTCATCGCGACCGGCTTCGTCGAGCGCAAGACCGAGACGGGGCCCGGCAAGGTCGTGGACTTCCGCGGCGCGCGGTCGCTCGGACAGGGCGGCGCCGCGGGCTGGCGACGGCGCCCGGCGTCGGCGGAGGCGCGCGCCGAGGGCGAGGACCCGCTCGACGGCGACCTCGACGTGCCCGCGTTCCTCCGGCGCCAGGCGGACTAGGGTGTGACGCCGGCGCTCGTCCCCCGCGGCGAGCCGCCGGTCTACTTCACCTTCCGCGCCCTGGGCGCGCTCGGCCTCGCGCACGCGACGACGACGAGGCACTGCCCGGGGCTCCGCCCCTTCGCGCACGAGGCCGGTCCGTTCGCGCCGGAGTCGCACGACGCCCTCGCGCCGGCCGGCGTCGACATCGCCCGCGCCGCCTACGCGAAGAAGCAGGTGCACGGCGCCGAGGCGGTCACGGTGACCTCCGCCGGACCGGCGGGCAGCGCCGACGTCCTCGTCACCGCCGAGCCGCGCCGCCCGCTCGCGATCTTCACCGCGGACTGCCTGGCGATCATCCTGTGGGATTCGGTCGCGCGCGTGCTCGCCGTCGCGCACGTGGGCTGGCGCGGCACGGTGCGCGGCGCGGCGCAGGCG
>JBOHQB010000068.1:0-5991 GCA_050731995.1 Candidatus Rokuibacteriota bacterium | reverse complement strand
CGGTCCTCGAGCCGGGCCGCGAGGTGGAATACCTCTACTGGGTCGGCTGCTCGGCGTCCTACGACCGGCGCAACCAGGCGATCGCGCGCTCGGTCGTGAAGATCCTCAAGGCGGCCGGCGTCTCCTTTGCGGTGATGGCCGAGGAGCGCTGCCACGGCGAGGTGGCGCGACGGCTGGGCGAGGAGTACATGTACCAGACGCTCCAGCAGGAGAACGTCGAGGCGCTGAAGCAGTACCGGTTCCGCAAGGTGCTCGCCCACTGTCCGCACTGCTTCAACACGATCCGGAACGAGTTCCCGCAGTTTGGCGGCAGCTTCGAGGTCGTGCACCACTCGCAGCTCATCGAGGAATTGCTGAAGACGGGGCGCATCAAGCCGGCGCGCCCGCTCGACAAGACCGTCGCCTTCCACGACTCGTGCTACCTCGGCCGCTACAACGGAATCACCGAGGCGCCGCGCGCCGCCGCGCGCGCCGTGCCCGGGCTGCGCCTCGTCGAGCTGCCGCGCAATGGCATGCGCGGCCTCTGCTGCGGTGGCGGCGGCGGGCACATGTGGATGGAAGTGAAGGCGCAGAAGCGCGTGAACATCATCCGAGTCGAGGAGGCGCTCGAGGCGAAGGTGGACGTCGTCTCCGTCGGCTGTCCCTTCTGTCTCGCCATGGTGGACCTCGGCCGGAAGGTGACGGGGGCCGAGGAGCGGCTCGCGGTGCAGGACATCAGCGAGCTCGTCGCCGAGAGCCTCGAGTAGATGGGCGCGCTGCTGCGCGCGCTGCCCGACCTCGTGCGCCTCGTCAGCCGGCTCGCGGGCGACCCGGCGCTGCCGCGCGCGGCCAAGATCGCGATGGCGGCGGCCGCCGTCTACCTCCTGAGCCCGGTCGACCTGATCCCCGACTTCATCCCGTTCGTCGGCTACCTCGACGACGTGCTGCTCGCCGCCGTCCTCGTGGACGGCATCCTGAACTGGGTGGACCGGGGCCTCGTCCTCAAGTACTGGCCGGGCTCGCCGCAGTCGCTCGACACGCTCGCGCGCGCGGCGCGGCTCCTCGCGGCGTGGGTGCCGCGCCGGCTCAAGCAGCGCATCTTCGCGCCGCGCGCGGCCTGAGCGGGCGATGCAGCCCGAATACGCCGACGTCGTCCGCCGCCGCCTGGCGATCCCGCTCGTCGAGGGGCCCGACAAGGTCACGACGCTCGCCGACGCGGTGGCGCGCTTCACGGCGGCGGGCCAGACGATCTATCTGGGCGGGGCCCACGGCCGGCCCGGCGCCCTCGTCCGCGAGCTCACACGCCAGTGGTGGGGCAGGGACCCGGGGTGGACGCTGGCCCTCGCGGGGTTCGGCTCGCCGCTGACGGCGCTCGTCGTCGGCGGGCTCGTCCGGCGCCTGATCACGACGTTCATCGGCGAGGGGTATCCGTTTCCGGCGCCCCAGCCGCTCGTCGGTCCCGAAGTCATCGCGGGGCGGCTCGTCGTGCAGAACTGGTCGATGCTGACGATTCCGCTCCGCGTCCTCGCCGGGGCCATGGGCGTGCCGTTCCTGCCGACGCGCTCGCTCCTCGGCTCGTCCATGGAAGAGGCGAACGCGCGCGACGGCGACTTCATCGCGGCCGACGATCCGTTCGGCTCGGGCGACCGCGTCGGGTTCGTCAGGGCGCTCACGCCCGACGTGGCGCTCTTCCACGCGTGGGCCGCGGATCGCGCGGGCAACGTGCTCGCCGGCGTGCCGCTCAACGACAACTTCTACGGCGCGATGGCCGCGAAGCGCGGCGCGGTCGTGAGCGTCGAGAAGATCGTCTCCACCGATTTCATCCGCCGCCACGCCGATCTCGTGCGCCTGCCGGGTCAGTACGTGGCCGCCGTCGTCGAGGCGCCGCTGGGCTCGCACCCGGGCGGCATGTACGGCGTGGGCGTCCCGGAGCTGGAGGGCTACGCCGAGGACCCGGAGTTCATCCTCGAGCTGCGGCGCGCGTTCCGGAAGCGCGAGACGGCAGAGGCGTGGATCCGGGAGTGGATGCTCGACATTCCGGATCAGGACGCCTATGTCGCGAAGCTCGGCTACGGGCGGATCATGGAGATCAAGGGACGCGCCCAGACCGACGCCTGGGTCGCCGAGCTCGAGTCCGTCGCGGCGCGCATGGGGCCCGTGGACCGCGTCAACCCGAACGAGAGGATGGTCGTCGCCGCCGCGCGGCTGCTGAGCGAGAAGGTTCGGGCGCGCGGCTACCGCGCCTATCTCGCGGGGGTGGGCAACTCGAACCTCGCGGCGTGGCTGTCGGCGTACCAGCTCAAGGCCGCGGGCGTCGACGTGGAGATCATGGCGGAGACCGGCATGGTGGGCTACCTGCCGCGCCCCGCCGAGCCCTTCGTCTTCTCGTACCGGAACTTCCCGTCGTGCAAGGTGCTCACCGACATCTTCCACGTCATGGGGATCTTCATGGGCGGCGGCGAGAACCGCTGCGTCGGCTCGCTCGCGGCCGGCCAGATCGACAAGCACGGCAACATCAACTCGACGATCATCCCCGGCGCCATGTACATCACCGGCTCCGGCGGCGCCAACGACATCTGCTCCGCGGCGCGCGAGGTCGTGGTCACGCTCGCCCAGTCCCCGGCGCGCTTCGTGGACAAGGTGCCCTACATCACGGCGCCCGGCCGGCGGGTCACGACGGTCGTGTCGGATCTGGGCGTGTTCGAGAAGCTCGACGAGCACGGCGAGCTGACGCTCACCGGGCTCCACGGCGACGGCCCGGAGGCCGCGCGCGTGCAGGCGGTCCGCGATCGGTGCGGCTGGGAGCTCAAGGTCGCGCCACGGCTCAGACGCTTCCCGCCGCCCGACGGAGACGAGCTCCGGCTGATCCGCCTCTTCGACCCGCGCCGGTATTTCCTCGGCGAGCTCTGAGAAATGCAAACCTGACGGGCGGGGTCAGGCGACCCAGTCGGCGAGGAAGACGCGCGTCGCACGAGCCTAGACGCCGACGCCCGCGCGGACGATGCCCTCCCACGCCTCCGTGCGCGCGGCGAAGGGCGGGTCGGCGGTCGGGCCCTCGCCGGCCAGGGTCGTGCGGCGCATCACCCGGCGGTACGTCGCCGCGTCCCAGGGCCGCCCGCGATGCAGGACGCAGCGGTTGTCCCACATGACGAGGTCCCACTGGCGCCAGCGATGCTGGTAGACGCGCTCGGCTCGCGTCGTGTGCGCGAGCAGCTCGTCGAGCAGCCGGCGCGACTCGTCGTAGCCCATGCCCTCGATGTACCAGGCGTGGGAGCCGATGTAGATCGACTTCCGGCCGTTGACGGGATTGGCCCGGACGAGCGCCTGGCGGACCGGCGGCAGCTCCGCCTCGCGCTCGGGATCGAAGAGGCCCTTCGCGATCGTGGACCGGGAGTAGAGGATGCTGTGGACGACGACGCGCCCGTCGAGGCGCCGCTGCGTCTCGGCGGGCAGCGTGGCCCACGCGTGGCGCATCGACACGTACTCGGTCTCGCCGCCGACCGGCGGCACTTCGCGGCCCGACAGAAGCGACGCCATCGCCGGCACGGGCTTGAAGGAGCTGTCGGTGTGCCAGAGCTGGTTGCCCGACTGGTAGACCATTCTCCGGTCGTTCCAGTCCATGAGCCGCGCTTGATTCTGGGGATCGACGTTCGAGAGGTCGACGAGGTTCTCGTGCAGGCGTGTCTCCTGGCCGATCGAGTTGATCGTCTTCTCGAGCGGGCCGAAGCGGAGGGTGAAGGCCATCTGCTGCTCGTCGGTCAGCCGCTGGTCCACGAAGACGAGCACCGAGTATTCCTGGAACGCGTCGAAGATCCGCTGGAACGTCACCCCGTCCAGCGGCTCCGCCAGATTCACGCCCTCGACGCGCGCGCCGAGGCAGGAGTGAGCGGGGGTGATCTCCATCGGGCGGATCCTAGCACGCCGAGGACGCCCCCCGCCGGACGGCCGGTGATACCATAAGTCGCCCATGGCCCGACCGCCCGTCAGCATCAACGGACGCAGCTACGCGTGGCCCGCGGGCCCGCTCGTCGTCGTCTGCGTGGACGGGTGTGAGCCCGACTACGTCACGCGCGCGCTCGAGGCCGGCGCGATGCCGTACCTCGGCCGGGCACTCGGAAGCGGCACCCACCTGATCGGCGACTGCGTGATCCCGAGCTTCACCAACCCCAACAACCTGTCGATCGTCACGGGCGCGCCGCCGTCGGTCCACGGGATCTCGGGCAACTATTTCTGGGATCCGGAGACGGGCACCGAGGTCATGATGAACGACCCGAAGTACCTGCGCGCGGGGACGATCCTCGCGGCGTTCGCGCGCGCCGGCGCGTCGGTCGCGGTCGTCACCGCCAAGGACAAGCTGCGCCGGCTCCTCGGCCACGAGCTCACCGGGATCTGCTTCTCCTCCGAGAAGGCCGACGAGACCACAAGCGTCGAGCACGGCCTCGATCGCGCCGTGGACTTCGTCGGCCGGCCGGTGCCGTCCGTCTACAGCGCGGCGCTCAGCGAGTTCGTCTTCGCGGCGGGCGCGCGGCTGCTCGAGGTCTTCCGTCCGGACGTGATGTACCTCTCGACGACGGACTACATCCAGCACAAGTACGCGCCCGGCACCGACGCCGCCAACGCCTTCTACCGGATGATGGACGGCTACCTCGGCCGGCTCGACGCGCTCGGCGCGACGCTCGCGCTCACCGCGGACCACGGCATGAACGCCAAGACCGACGCGCGCGGCGCGCCGCAGGTGATCTACCTGCAAGACGCGCTCGACGCGTGGCTCGGCCCCGGGCGCGCGCGGGTCATCCTGCCGATCACCGACCCGTACGTCGTCCACCACGGGGCGCTCGGCTCGTTCGCGACGGTCTACCTGCCGCCGGACGCCCCGGTCGGCGACGCGATCGAGCGGATCCTGAAACTGGGCCGGATGGAGGTTGTCCTCGGTCGCGCCGACGCGGCGAAGCGCTTCGAGCTGCCGCCGGACCGGATCGGCGACGTCGTCGCGATCTCCGAGCGCCACACGGTGCTCGGGACGAGCGCCGCCCGCCACGACCTGTCGGGGCTGGACGCGCCGCTCCGGTCGCACGGGGGCCTCAGCGAGCAGCGCGTGCCGATTCTGGTCAATCGCCGCACGGCGTGGCCGGCGGCCGGGCCCACGCGCAACTTCGACGTCTTCGATATCGCGCTGAACCACGTCACGTGAGCGGGGCGCGGCCGCCCCGGCACGCGCGCGTCGTCATCATCGGCGGCGGCGTCATCGGCTGCTCTACGGCGTACCACCTGGCGGGACTCGGCTGGCGCGACGTCGTGCTCCTCGAGCGTCACGCGGTCTCGAGCGGCACCAGCTGGCACGCGGCGGGCCTCGTCGGCCAGCTGCGCGCGCACCTCAACATGACCCAGCTCGTGCGCTACTCGACCGACCTCTATCAGCGGCTCGAGGCCGAGACGGGTCAGGCGACGGGCTGGAAGGGGTGCGGCGGCATGGTGGTCGCGCGGACGCCGGACCGGCTGGTTCAGCTCAAGCGCACCGCCTCGATGGCGCGCGCCTTCGGCGTCGAGGCCGAGATCATCACGCCCGCCGAGGCGGGGCGGCGCTGGCCGCTGATGCGCACCGACGATCTCGTGGGCGCCGTCTGGCTCCCCGCCGACGGCAAGGTGAACCCCGCCGACCTCACCCAGGCGCTGGCGCGCGGCGCGCGCGCCCGGGGCGTCACGCTCGTGGAGGGCGTGCGCGTGACGGGCGTCACCGTCGAGCGCGGCCGGGCGACGGGCGTCGCCACGAGCGCGGGCAAGATCGCGTGCGACGTCGTCGTCAACTGCGCGGGCCTCTGGGCGCGCGAGCTCGGCGCGCTCTGCGGCGTCAGCGTTCCGCTCCAGGCCGTCGAGCACATGTACATGGTCACGGGCCCGATTCCGGGCGTCACGCCCGATCTGGCGGTGATGCGCGACCACGACGGCCAAGTCTATTTCAAGGAGGAAGTCGGCGGGCTCGTCATGGGCGGCTTCGAGCCCGTCGCCAAGCCG